>JBFIHP010000017.1:0-14495 GCA_041601735.1 Planctomycetota bacterium
CCTTCACCACGAAGTCGGAAGTCCGATAGCGGACCAGCGGGATGAAGCCGCGGCCGAAGGAGGTGACGACGCGCTCGCCCATCTCGCCGTAGGGCACGGGCTCGAGCGTCTCGGGATCGATCACCTCCTCGATGAAGTGATCCTCGATGATGTGCGCGCCGCCCGGCTGATGCGAGCACTCGAACATCATGATCGTGCCGATCTCGGTCATGCCCGCGGTGTCGGCGCACTTGGCGCCCCACTTCTCCTCGAGCAGGCGCTTGGTCGCGGGGATCGATCCCGCCGGCTCGCCGGAGACGATGAGCTTCGAGACCTTGCTCCCGGCGAGATCGAGCCCGAGCTTGTCGGCCTCGATGGCCATCCTGATGGCGTAGGTCGGCGTCGCGCAGACCGTGGTGACGTCCATCTCGATGATCTGGCGAACGCGATTCTCGGTGGTCATGTTGCCGGAGGGGATCACGAGGCAACCGATCTTCTCGCAGCAGTAGTGCGCGCCCCAGAAGCCGATGAAGCTGCCGTAGCTGAAGGCGAAGAAGACCGTGTCCTCCGGTCGCACGCCCATCGCCCAGAAGCCGTAGGCCCAGCACTCCGAGATCCACTGCCAGTCCTTGGGACCGTCGAGGACGCGCAGGGGCCGGCGACCGCTGGTGCCCGAGGTGAGGTGGTAGCGGATCGCGCGCTCGCGCGGCTGGGTGATGAGATCGCCGAAGACCGGCTGCTCGGCCTGCACCGCCATCCAGTCCTCGCGGGTCATGAAGGGCAGGCGCCGGATGTCGTCGAGGCTCCTGACGTCGTCGGGCCCCACGCCGGCCTTCTCGAAGAGCCGGCGGTGGTAGGGGCTCTTCTCGTGAGCCCAGGCGACGTGGCGCCGGAGCTTCACCAGCTGCAGGGCGCGGAGCTCGTCCTTCGAGCAGGTCTCGAACTTCGGATTCCAGTACTCGGATGCGGTCATCGTCCTTCCCTTCCCGGTCCCGTCCGGCCGGAGCGCCGGTTCAAAGCGTCTGACCCTCGTCGCGGCCGAGGAGGCTGCGCGCGATGATCAGGCGCTGGATGTTCGACGAGCCCTCGTAGATCTCGAGACCGACGATGTCCCGGTAGTAGCGCTCGACGGGGTAGTCGTTGTTGTAGCCGCGGCCCCCGTGGAGGAGCACGGCCTGATGGGCGGCCTCGGCGGCCTTCTCGGTGGCGTAGAGCTTCGCGGTCGAGACCGACCGCGTCGCGTCGCGACCCGCATCCTTGTCGGAAGCGGCCTTCATCGTCAAGCAGCGCGCCGCCTCGAGGTGCATGTGCATGTCGGCGAGCGTCTTCTGGATCATCTGGAAATCGCCGAGACGCTGGCCGAACTGCCGGCGGCGCCGCGCGAAATCGAGCGAGGCATCGAGGCAGGCCGCGTGCACGCCGACCGCCCCGGCGGCCACGCCGAGCCGACCGCAATCGAGCGCTGCCATGGCGACCTTGAAGCCGGCGCCGACCTCGCCCATCCGCGCGGAGTCCGGCACCCGCATGTCGTCGAAGTAGACCCGGGCGTGGTCGGCGCCTCGATGCCCGAGTTCCATGGCCTCCATCTTCTCGCGACGGAAACCAGGCGTGTCGGTGGGCACGAGGAAGGCCGTGATGCCCCGATGCTTCAGCTCGGGATCGGCCTGGGCGAAGACCAGGGCGACGTCGGCCGCGTTGCCGTTGGTGATCCAGATCTTCTCGCCCGCGATGACCCAGTCGTCGCCCTCGCGACGCGCGCGGGTCTTCATCGCGGCGACGTCGGAACCCGCCCCGGACTCGGTCAGGCAGTAGCAGCCGATCGCCTCGACCGAGCAGAGCCGGGGCAGCCAGGCCTTCTTCTGCTCCTCGTTCGCCCAGTCCTGGATGCAGGAGGCGACGAGCCCGGTCTGCACCGCGAGGAAGCCCCGCACCGAGGAGTCGATCCGACCGAGCTCCTCGTAGATGAGCACCTGCGCTCGCTGGCCGAGTTCGGTGCCGCCGTAGATCTTCTTGATCGGACCGCCGGCGAGACCCGCGCGCCCCAGCTCCTCGAGGACGGCGCGATTGAAGACGCGTTCCTCGTCGCTGCGGCGAGCTTCGGACCGGACCACCCGCTCACCCAGGTCGCGGGCGAGATCGCGGATCGCCTCTTCCTCGGGACTGAGATCGAACATCAGCGGCCCTCGAACTTCGCGGGGCGCTTGGCCCGGTAGGCGGCGAGGAATTCGCGGTGATCGAAGCCCATGAGCATGAGGGCCTGGGCCTGGGCCTCGGCCTCGATCGCGGAATCGAGTTCCATGGTCCATTCGGCGTTGATCATGCGCTTGGTCATGCGGATCGCGTAGCGCGGACCGGCCAGAAGGCGATCGACGTAGTCCCGCGCCTTCGCCATCACCTCCTCCTTCGGCACGACGGCGTTGGCGAGTCCGAACTCGAGCGCGCGCGCTGCCGGCACCGAGTCGCCCAGCATGAGGATCTCGGTCGCTCGGGCCTGGCCCACGACGCGCGGCAGGAGGAAGGCGGCGCCCATGTCGGCGCCGGTGAGGCCGACCTTCACGAAGAGGAAGGCGATCTTCGAGTCCTCGGCCATGACCCGGAAGTCGGCCGCCAGGGCGATCACCGCGCCTGCGCCCGCCGCGACGCCGTTGATCGCGGCGACGATCGGACGGTCGAGTTCGCGCATGTTGGTGATCAGCTCGCCCGTCATCCGGGTGAAGTCGAGGACCTCCTTCATCTCGCGATTGACGAGATCGCCGATGATGTCATCGACGTCGCCGCCCGAGCAGAAGCCGCGCCCCGAGCCGGTGATGAGCACGCAATCGACGTCGTCGCGCTGCCGAAGATCGTGGAAGCAGTCGGTGAGCTCGCGATAGACCGCGAAGGTCAGGGCGTTCAGCCGATCGGGCCGATTCAGGGTGATGGTGGCGACGCCGCCCTCGACCTCGAAGAGGAAGGTCTCGTAGTTGTTCATGTGACTCCTGTTCAGCCCTCCACGGCCCCGCCGGCGACGGCGAGGGCCTGACCGGAGAGGGCCGCGCTCTCGGGCCCGAGGAAGGTCATCACCGCGGCGGCGACCTCCTCGGGTCGCACCAGGCGACCCAGCGGATTCTCGGTGACGAGGAAGGACCGGGCTTCCTCGGCGCTGCGCCCGGTCTTCCGGGCGATGTTGTCGATGGCATCGGCCGCGATCTTCGTGTCGGCGAAGCCGGGGCAGACCGCGTTGACGGTCACGCCGCGGGGCGCGAGCTCGCGGCTCAGCGCCCGGGTGAGTCCGATCAGGCCGTGCTTCGAGGCCGTGTAGGCGCTGGTGTAGGCGTAGCCCTTGAGCCCGGCGGTGCTCGCGATGTTCACGATGCGCCCATAGCCGCGCTCGATCATCCCCCGCTTGACCAGCCGGGCGAGATGGAAGGGCGCCTCGAGGTTCAGGGCGAAGGTCCGGCCCCAGAGATCGTCGTCGGTCCGCTCGAGCGGGGCCGAGGGCGCGAGGCCCGCGTTGTTGACCAGGATGTCGACGGCGCCCAGTTCGTGCTCGATCCGGGTGATCAGGTGACGGCGGAAGTCGGGATCATTCAGGTCGCCGGCCTGGACGAGGGCGCGATGACCGATCTCGCGGCAGAGCCGGGCCACGTCCTCGAGTTCGGCGGCGCTGCGGGCGCAGAGCGCCAGGTCCGCGCCCTGGCGCGCGATCTCGAGCGCGATGGCGCGGCCCAGACCGCGACCGGCGCCGGTGACGAGAGCGATGCGTCCTCTGAGCTGAGCCAAGGCTGACCTCTGAGCGAAAAAGGCACCCGGGAAACGACCTGCCGTTGGGCTCCGGAGAGCGTCGAAGGCGCCGGACGAGCGGGAACCGGGGCATGATACGGGCTCGGCCATGGAGCGTCCATCGGCCCCGCGCCCGCCCCGGCGGGCGGTTTTGGCGGTCGGTCCAAGACCCTGACTGGAAAAGCTTTCCGACGATCGGAGCGATCATTTCGTGGACAAACCGCCCCCCCAGGATGTACCTTTTGTACTGAGCGGCGGGCGCCGTTCCGGGGAGGGTCGATGGAAATACTGATGCTGATCGCCGTCCTGAGCGCCGGAGTCCTCTGGCTCTCTCACCATCTCCACACGGCCTACGTCCACGCCGTGGCCCGCGAAGAGCGTCGCGGGCGGACTCGCGAACACATCGGCCCACGCTGCTTCCTCGCCCTCGACGCCCTGCTCCTCATCGGTCTTCTGGTCTCGCTCGACGTCCTCGCCTTCGGCGACTCGGGACGCCATCCGCTGGTCATCATCGCGATCGGACTCACCCGCTTCTCGGCGCTCGTGGCCTTCTGGCTCCTCGTGGAGCGCGGGCACCTCGAGAGCTTCTACGGCCTTCTGGCGCGCCTCCGCGGCCGGACCGCATGGTCCGGCGAGAACGACGGCGGCGGCCAGGCGGGGCTCATGCAGGCCCTCCTGTTCGCACTCGCCTTCGTGCCTCTCGCCCTGGAGTTCGGCGGACTCGACCTCGCCGCCGCCGACCTGAAGGCGGCCGCCCTGCTCTTCGTCGCCTTCTTCGTGCTGCCGCAGCTCGGCCTCCTGGCGCTGGCCCTCAGGAGGCTCCTGCCGCTTCGCCGGGCTCTCCAGCAGGAGGCCTGAGGGGGCGCTCGCCGGAGATCGATTCTCGATACCCGGGGCCTTCGGATCCCGACCTCGCGGCCGCACGACGGCGCTATCTCCCCTGCTCTTCCGCCTTTCGGCCCGGTTCCGGCTAAAGCCCGGACCCTTCGCGACCGAAACTAAATGCGGGAACACGAAGGGGAATCGAGATGCTCAAGTCCGGATCGCAGCCGCCTCAGGCCGGTATCGCCGACGATCTCACCATCGACGCCGACATCCTCCAGAGCACCAAGCCGATGCTCTACATCGGCATCGTCGGGACGCTCGTGCTCCAGGAGGGCGCCAATTTCCGGGTGGCCCCCTTCGCGAGGGAGTTCATCAACTGCATCCGGGAGCGCTTCCAGATGACCTTCCTGACCCGGCTCTCGGAGACCGCGGCCCGCGAGGTCGCGCGCCTGATCGAGGCCGACATCGGCTACACCCATCACAAGAAGGGCCTGGGCAAGGTCTCCGGCATCGACTTCGCCAGGACCTTCCTCTGGATCGACGATGCCCCGAACTCGCGCGACCTCATGCGCCTCGCCGAGGAGCGCTGCTCCGCGCACCTGATCACGGTGAACGGCAAGGACGGCGTCACGCGCTCGACCCTCACCAAGCTCGAGGCCTGCCTCGAGAACCTCGCCAGCCAGCCGATCTGACCCGAAGCCCGCGCTCGCGGCGCTGATCGAACATGAGAGGGCCCCGCGCTTCGCTGCGCGGGGCCCTTCTCGTCGTGGGGCGAGCGGGGTCACGAAGAAGCCCCCGCAGGCGAGCCTGCGGGGGCCTCATCGATACCGTCCATCGGGCCGGGCCCGATTCAGGGCCGGGAGAGCACGCGGCTGAGCGAGACGCGCGCCAGGGTGTAGTCCGGGTTCTCCTCGAGAGCCGAGCGGTAGTAGGTCTCCGCAGCGGCGAGGTTGCCGAGCTCCTCGTGGACCTGGCCCAGGTTGTAGAAGGCGAAGAAGGGGCAGGCGTAGCGCTCCGCCTTCAGGGCCTTCTCGAGCCAGGGGATTGCGCCCTCGACCTCACCCTTCTGGATGAGATAGGCGCCGATGTCGTTGTAGGGGTTCCCGTAGTCGGGGTCGACCTCGATCCCGCGCTTGCAGAGATCGATCGCCTCGTCCCACTCCTGCCGGAAGGACCGGCACCAACCGGCGAAGGTGTAGGCCTCCGCGGTCGGGTAGAGCGCGATGCTTCTCTGGTAGAGCTGGTCGGCCTGATCGAGGTCGCCCTCCATCTGACTCCGGTAGGCGGCCTCGAAGAACTTGATGGCTCGAGGCTTGCGGTCTTCGTATTGCTGCATCGTCTGGCCTCAAAACTGGCAACTGTCCTCACCTGCTCTTCTTCGTCCCTCGTGAGAACGCTCTTGAGCTTGGGTAGGCGCCGCCCGAGGCCACCTCCGGGGCGATCCGACCACGACGACGGAAACCCCGGCCCGCAGACGACTTGGCGTCGGCGACCCGGGGCCTCCGGATTCTCGGGCCCGCGCATTTTGCGCTCACCCATATCGTTTATTCACATCAGATCAAGGCCTGGTCGCGCTCCCCGGAATGCGTTTCCCGCTCTCGTCGTAGCGATAGACCCCGTGTCCGACCTTCTTGCCGAGGCGTCCGGCAGCGACGAGATCGAGGATGATCGGGCAGGGCCGGTACATCTCGCCGAGATGCTCGTGCAGGTTCTTGGTGCTGAAGGCCCGGACGTCGAGGCCGACCAGATCGACCAGTTCAAAGGGGCCCATCGGGTGGTTCAGGCCGAGCTTCAGGGCCTTGTCGATGTCCTCGGGGGAGGCGATCCCCGCCTCCCACATGCGGAAGGCCTCGTTGCCGATCAGCGCGTTGATCCGGCTGGTCACGAAGCCGGCCGACTCGTTCACCTCGACCGTCTCCTTGCCCATCTTTCGCGAGACCGCTTCGGTGATGGCGAAGGTCTCGTCCGAGGTCGCCTTCGAGCGGATGATCTCCACCAGTTTCATGATGTGCACGGGGTTGAAGAAGTGCATGCCGATCACCTTCTCGGGCCGCTTGGTGGCAGCGCCGATCTCGGTGATCGAGAGCCCGGTGGTGTTGGTGGCGAGGACGGCATGCGGCCTCATCAGCCGGTCGGCCCTGGCGAAGAGATCCTGCTTCAGCTCGAGGATCTCCGGGACGGCCTCGATGAGCATGTCGGACGCCTCGAGCGAGGCCTCCAGGTCGGTGCTCGTCCCGAGCCGCTTGAGGGTCGCCTTGGCGTCTTCTTCCGTGACCTTGCCGCGGGCGACGCCCTTCTCGAGATTCGATTCGATGATCTTGCGAGCCCGCTCCAGCTGCTCCGCCTTGATGTCGTAGAGGATCGTGTCGAAGCCGCCCATGGCCGCGACCTGGGCGATGCCGAGCCCCATCGTGCCGGACCCGATGACGATGATGGTGTTGATGTGATCGATCGACGCTGCCATCTCTTCTTTCTCCTTCAGGAATCCTTCGCCTTCTTCCGCTCGAGGAAACGGGTCATGCGCGCGCGCTGATCCTCGCTGTCGAAGAGCATGCCCTGACCGAGGCACTCGACATACTGCGAGCGACGATCGACCGTGTTGACCGCGGCGTTCAGCGCGACCTTGGCCACCCTGACCGCCATGGGGCTCTTCTTGAGGATGGTCTGCATCATCGCCCGGGCCTCATCGACGACCGCGTCGTCGTCATGGACGTGGTTCAGCAGACCGATGCGCAGGCACTCCTCGGCGTCGATGATCTTGCCGGTGTAGATGAGCTCGCGGGCCATGCCGGGGCCGACCAGGCGGGTCAGGCGGTGCGGGCCGCCGGCACCGGGGATGATGCCGAGGTTGACCTCGGGCTGACCCATCTGGGCCGAGGTTCCGCCGAGGCGGATGTCCATCGCCAGCGCCAGCTCGCAGCCGCCGCCGAGGGCGTAGCCCTTGATCGCCGCGATCGTCGGCCAGGGGTAGTCCTCGATCTTCTGGAAGAGCCCGGCGTTGATCGCTTTCAGGGCATCGACGGTCTTGCGCTCGACCAGCTCCGCGATGTCGGCGCCGGCGACGAAGGCCTTGTCGCCTGCTCCGCGAAAGACGATGCCGCGCACCTCGTCATCGAGGGCGAGCTCGTCCATCGCGGCCGACAGGTCGCGCACCATCTGCAGGTTGATGGCGTTCAGGACCTCCGGTCGGTTGATGACGACCTCGGCGTAACCGTCCTTCTTATCGATCTTCAGCGTCTCGTAGTTCATGCCTCGAGCACCACCTTTCCGAATACCGCCCGCTCCTCGAGCAGTTCGTGTCCCTTCGCCACCTCGGTCAGAGGCAGCACCTCGCCCACGACCGGCGCGAGACGCCCGGCGCAGACATGACTCCAGACCTCGTGCATCTCGCCGAGCCCGCCCATGGTCGAGCCCAGGATCGAGAGGTTCTTGAAGAAGATCAATCGCAGGTCGGACTGCAGCTCGGGGCCGGCCGTGGCGCCGCAGGTCACGACCCGGCCGCCCTTGGCGAGCGCCCGGATGCTCTTCCCGATGTTGGCGCCGCCGACGTGATCGACCACGACGTCCACGCCGCGCTTGCCGGTGAGCCCGCGCACCTCCTTCAGGAAGTCCTGCGTCCTGTAGTTGATGCCGACCTCGGCGCCGAGCTCGACGCCCCGGGCGACCTTCTCGTCGCTGCCCGCCGTCGTGAACACGCGCGCGCCGAGCATCTTCGCGATCTGGATCGCCGCCATCGACACGCCCGAGCCCGCCGCGTGCACCAGCACGGAGTCCCCCGCCTTCACGCCGCAGCGCCCGACGACCATGTGCCAGGCGGTGAGGAAGACCAGGGGCGTGGCTGCCGCCGTGACGAAGTCCATGTCGTCGGGCATCGGCAGGAGGTTGGTCGTCGGGATGCAAACGAAGTCGGCGTTGGTGCCGTCGCAGGTCTCGCCGTAGATGCCGTACCAGCGGCAGAGGTGCTGCTCGCCCGCCGCGCAGGAGGAGCAGACGCCGCAGGAGAAGCCGGGCGCGATCGCGACCCGGTCGCCCAACTCGAAGCCGGTCACCTCGGCGCCGAGGGCGTCGATGACGCCGGCGCCGTCGCAACCGGGCACGATCGGCAGCGGGAACTGATGACCCTCGACGCCGCGACGCACCCAGCAGTCGAGGTGGTTCATGCCCGCGGCGCGCACCGCGATGCGCACCTCTTTCGCCTTCGGCTCGGGCGTCGGGCGCTCGGTCATCTTCAGGACCTCGGGGCCGCCGTGGGCGGCGATCTCGACGGCTCTCATCTGAGGCTCCTCAACGGCCGTGGAAGCGCGGCTTGCGCTTCTCGTTGAAGGCGGTGATGCCCTCGGCGGCATCCTCGCTGGTGAAGAGCCGCTGCTGCAGCTCGCGCTCGAGGGCGAGACCCTGCTCGAAGGACATCTCGGCGCCGGCGACGCAGGCCCGCTTGATCATGCCCACCGACTTCGAGGCCTTGGCGGGCGGCAGGTAGCGCCGCGCGAACTCGAGCGCGGCCTCCTGGAAGTCCTCGCCCTCCAGGATCTCGTCGATGAGCCCCAGCTCCTTCGCCTGGTCGAAACCGACGTTCTCGCCGTCGATCATGAGGCGCATGGCCGCGTGCTTGCCGATCAGCCGCAGCAGCCGCTGGGTGCCGCCGGTGCCGGGCAGGACGCCGAGCGCGACCTCGGGAAGCCCGCACTTGCCGCCGTCCTTCTTCGCGACACGCAGGTCGGCGGCGAGGGCGACCTCGAGCCCGCCGCCGACCGTGTGGCCGTTGAGCGCGGCGATCACCAGCTTCGGCGTGTTCTCGAGCCGCGCCAGGGTCTCGTTGGCGTGCATGCAGAAGTAGTACTTGAAGCTCGGATCGACGGCCT
The DNA here is from genome assembly GCA_041601735.1 of Planctomycetota bacterium. Classification (GTDB taxonomy): domain Bacteria; phylum Planctomycetota; family DRQF01; genus JACKGY01. Next base: position 9,429 of record JBFIHP010000017.1, read on the forward strand.
TCAGCATCTCGACGTTGGCGCCGGGACAGAAGAACTTCTCGCCGTCACCGGTGAGCAGGATCACGTGGACCGAGTCGTCGAAGCGCGCCCTCAGGATCGCGTCGTCGAGGTCGCACATCATCTCGTGGGTGTAGGCGTTGAGCGGCGGATCGCTGAGCGTCAGCCGGGCGATACCGTCGAGCGACTCGTAGCGGACGAGCTTGTCGGACATGGGGGGTCTCCTCGGGGGACTCTCCGGGTCTCGGGGTCGGGTCCGCATGCTAAGGAATCCCACCCCCTCCCCCAACGAGCGCCCGCCATCGACCGAAGAAGCCCGCGCAAGGTCAGGCCGGCTGAAGGTGCTGTCGGAAAACCGCCAACGACCGGAGTCGAGCGGACGTTGGGTGCCTGGACCTTTCCGCCGACGTAGGGTGCCTGGACCTTTCCGCCGGGGCGCTCTCCGGGTCGTCCGGGAACCGGAATCGTCATGCGCCCCGGCGGAAAGTGCCTGGCACCGTATGTCGGCGGAAAGTGCCTGGCACCGTATGTCAGGCCATGGAGACGATGGGGATGCCCTCGAAGCTCTCGAGGCTGAGCAGGCTCGACCGACCGGTCGTGGCGATCGCGGTGACGGAACCGTGGCGAGCGGCCTGGAGAATGGGGGGGAGCGGCTCGAGGACGCCGGCGGCCGGCTGGGGCCCCGGCGTCACGATCTCGACCTGGTCCTCGACGAAGCCTCGAACCTCGCGGAGCGCCGCCTCCGAGAAGCCCAGGCGGTCCCGCAGGACCTCGAGCAGACGCGTGATCTGAACCTCGGTGCCGACGAGGCGCACCCGGCCGGTCAGCGACATCTTGATCAGCTCCTCGGCCGAGCCGCCGAAGAGCAGGGCCTCCAGCCAGATGGCCGTCTCGATCGCGATCCTCTCGCCTTCCTGCGTGCTCATCTCAGGCATTCAACTCCTCGATGAGCTTCTCGATGTCGATGCCGTCGCTGCCGGCGGCCGCCGCCTTGGCCGAGCTGTACTCGCGCAGGGCCTGCCAGCGTCGGAGCTTCAGGTACTGCCTGAGCGCCTCGCGATAGAGCTCGCTGCGGTTGCGATGTTCGAGGTCGCAGACGCGGTCCAGTTCGCGGACGAGTCCGGCCGGAATCGACACGCTGACGATCTTGATCTCTTGGGCCATGGCGCTTTGGTGAGGGACGAGGTCGCGTTTCCGCCTCAATCTTTAAGGCATGGACTGCGGACCGTCAACGCGAGGGGACGAAAAGCGGAAGGCGCCGCGCAGGCCTCTCGGTGGATTCGTTCGAGCGGTAGCCGTGGATGGCCCGGGAGGAGCCGAGAGTGCTCCTGCCTGTGCACTTGAGTCATCTCGTGCTTTCCCTGGCCTCGGAACAAGGGCTTCAGCTGCAATCGAGAAAGCGGAATGCGGTCGCGCCGACATACGGTGCCAGACATACGGTGCCAGGCACTTTCCGCCGAGGCGCGGGGCGAGACTGCAGAGGTCCATGGCATCAGGATGCTCTCATGGAAGCCGAGAGAGCGGTGTATTCGAAGGTCCGAGTCGGCGGCGCTCTCGGCTGGTCAGACGTCGGAATTCAGCGGCGAGAGGCAGAGAAGGCAGCCGCTGCCGCGGTCTCCAAGGCACCCCAGGTCGGCTCGACTCAGGTCGTTGGCTGTGCTCCGACAGCAGCTGAAGCCGGCGCTCCACGCGCTCTACGGCATCTGTTGACTCGAGTGCATGGGCAGGAGAGTGCTCGATCGCCCCAAGCAGTTTGCTGCGCACGACCGGAGCGGGTGGCGCCGGCCGCGCAGGCTTCGCCCGAAGCTGCCGGTGCAGACTCTTCCGCAAATCGGCGCTCCGGCGCGGAGGGCGTCGGCCGGAAGGACCGGCAACGATGTGGGAGAGGACCCGATCGCCGCTTCGTCGGAGCGAGGCTCCCGGGCAGCGTGCCGTTTCCTTGCCGAGACGAGTGCCGGAACGGGCGCAGATCGGGAGTTCAGACCGGAAGAGCGAGATGACGCCGCGCCCAGACGGCCTCCGCGGCGGCACGATCGCCGGGACCGCGGACGCCGCGAGATTCGACAGCGTTCAGTTCGAAAACCCGGGGGATGCCCCGGAAGAGGCTCCCGCCCCGCGCGAGTTCTCGGGGCGAGAAGATCATGAAGGCGTCCACCGTGGCGAGGAGTTCGGACTCCCGCAGGACCCGCGCCTCCGGCGGCGCGAAGAAGGGACCGGTCACGCGCCGGACCGAGACGAGACCCTCGCCCTCCTCGGCGTGATGATCCTCGGCCGCGCGCCACCAGCGTTCCGCCGAAACGAGCGGATAGGCGGGGTTCAACCAGAGCACGAACTCCGCATCGGCCGCGGTCAGGCCGCCGAGGCTCGCGCGCGGCCGCGTCAGATCGCAGACGGGCCCGGTCTGCCGGAGCAGACGCAGGCCCGCGTGCGAACGCACGCGCGCCCGGTCGTCGGGCCCCGTGGCCAGGACGAATCGTCGCGCCGGGGCCTCGAGTCGCGCGAGCTTCTCGAGCGCCAGTTCCGCGAGATCGGCGTCGCCGAATGGCCGGTCGAGCAGGCCCTCCGGCCAGCGCGGCTGCGGCCGGAGATCGAGAACGATCGCGAGATCCATGTTTATCCCGGCCGGAGATCCGGCTAACCTCCCCTGGATTCAAGGCTTCGCCTACGAACGAGGCCCCCTGCCTTCTCGGAAGTCCGGACGATGACTGAAGCAGCGAAGCCGATTCTCGTGGTGATGGCGCGGCGCCCCGAGCCGGGCTGCGTCAAGACCAGGCTCGAACCGGCGCTCGGCCCGGGCGGCGCCCGGAACTTCTACGCCGCGATGCTCGAGGACATCCTCGACGCCTCGATCGACCCGCGCTGGCGCACGGTCGTCGCCCTCACCCCCGGCGAGGCCGTGGCGGAACCCGGCCCCTGGGTCGGCATGGAGACGCTGCCGCAGGAAGGCGACAACCTCGCCGAGCGCGCGGTCGGCGTCTTCCAGGACTTGCTCGGCCGCGGACGCCCGGTGGTCATGCGCACGAGCGACGGACCGGATCTGCCGATCGAGCGGATCGCCGAGGCCTTCGCGGCGCTCGAGGACGACGCCGTCGATCTCGTCGTGGGCCCGGACCTCGGCCGCGGCTTCTATCTCATCGGATTGAAGCGCCCGATCCCCGAGCTCTTCGGCGCTCCCGGCCCGCTCGGCATCCTGCGCGAGGACTTCATGGCGCGCGCCCGGGACCTCGGCCTCGGTGTCCGCGAACTCGCCCCCGAGGCCGACGTCGACACGCCGGCCGACCTCGATGCCCTGGGCGTCCGCCTCGGGCTTTCGCCCTCACGCCGCGGTCTCTGCCCGCGCAGCGTGGCCCTCCTGAAGAGCCTCGACCCCACGGGCTGACCCCCCACTCTCAGTAGGGCCAGAAGGGGCTCGGCTGGAGGGTCAGCGCCGCCCCCGCGCCCGGAAAGGCGAGCGGCGCGGCGATGCGCGTCTCGAGGATGCGCACGAGGCCGGAGCCCGCGACGACCGTGCCGACGCCCGGCGAACCGAGCGGCAGGCTCGGGGGTGCCCAGAGATGCTCCATCGATCCTGCCGGGACTAGCGGCAGGCCGGTCCAGAGCAGGCAATCCGTCTGCTGGTTGCGGTAGCAGACCCCGTCCGAGGTCCCGAAGTCGTCCACCGGCGCCCCCGCAAAGGTCGTCGGGATCAGGAGCGATCCGGTCGCGGCCGCTGGAGGCGGCGCGGCGAGCGGGTTCGCGATGCCGAGCGGCGCAGAGGCCTGATGAAAGTCGCGGAGCATGACGAGGCTCGGTCGCCCCGTCGCGAGGTCGAAGGCTTCGAAACGCGCGAGCGACGAACTCGCGCCGAAGAAGATGCCGTGGATGCCGGCGAGGTCGGGGTTGTGCGAGTCCGCGACGAAGGCGTTGATCGGATTCGCGGACCCCGACGGCATCGGCTGCGCCGCGGGAAGCACGGCCTCGTCGATGTGGATGAGCCCGTCGTTGGTGGCGGGATCGGCGAGGATCTCGGCGGGGACAGGAAGTCCGAGAATGCCGAGGATGAGTCCGAAGTCGAGACCGGCATGGCCCACGAAGTTGAGCACCGGGATGCTCGGCGCGACCGCGCCCCAGTCCTCGGCGAGATCGAGCAGGAAGGCGCTGCCCGGCGTGAGCTCCTCGCGCAGGATCGGCGCGAGCGGCGGCAGGAAGGCCTGGATGATCGCCGTCGTGGCGGGCGCGGTATAGGCGGGCTCGAAGAGCAGGGTCGCCCGCGCGCCGAAGTTCGGCGTGCCGAACATCGCGAGCCGGACGTCGCCCGACGGCGCCGGTGCGTTCCCCGGCGCGAGGAATCGTCGCGCCACGAGACCGCCGATGCTGTGCGCGACGATCGTGTAGTCGAGGTAGCCGGTGTCGGCCATGAAGAGCGCGAGCTCGGCCGCCTTCGACTCGAAGGCGCCCTGCCCCGGCAGCGTGTTGGTGACCGACGCGCTGTAGAGAAAGCGCCGCACCGGGACCGGCGACGCGATCTCCTCCTCCAGGATGCGCGCGAGCTCGCCGAAGCTCTCCTCACCGCCGCCGAGGCCGTGCACCAGCACGACCGGTCGGTTCGCGGTCACCCGGAAGGCGCCGGCGACGTGGAGGCCGTAGGGGCTCCAGACGCCGGGCGAGGACTCCAGCTCGAGCTGCGCGCGGATCGCATAGGAAGCGCCGGGCGGACAGGCCGCCTGGTAGACGGCGGCCGGCAGCGGGAAGGCGTAGTCGTGGTCCTGCGCGTCGCCGGGCAGGCTGAACGGGGGTGAGTTCATCGGCATCGTCAGGGCCGCGCCGTTCGCGTCGAGGAAGTCGTAGGCGACCCGCGCCTGGAGCGGAACCTGCCCCGGCACCCGGCAGCTGAAGGAGGCCCAAGGATCGTCGAGGTCATGAAAGGTCGTGCTCGCCTCGAGCCGGGGCCCGACGCCGAGCGCCGCGTCCCGGTAGTCGGCATCGAGCAAGCCCACGCTCCTGAGCTGCACGAGCGCCCCGCCGCCGGTGATCGTCGTCGCGGACGCCGGCGAACCGTTCGTCGGATCGCCGTCGTCCGAGAGCCGCCAG
>JBFIHP010000018.1:0-14355 GCA_041601735.1 Planctomycetota bacterium
CAGGTCCGGCAGGCGCTCCGCGGCCAGCCGGGCCAGCCAGGCGCCGCCGCCCGGGTCGCCGCCCTCGGGAAGCCGGCCGCCGGCCCGCATGAGCCGGCCCTCGTCATCGCGCGCCATCGCGACCGAACCCGTGCCGGCGATCAACACGACCACGGCGCCGTCCGGGCGGGCCGCGGCCAGGAGGGCCTCGACGTCGGAGATGAGCTTGACGCGATTGCCGAGGATCGACCGCAGGCCGACGTGGACGGCGAGCCGGGTCATCGAGTCGCCGACGCCGGCGATGCCGCAGGCGATGCGATCGACGCCGTCGAGGATCTCGCGACCGTTACGCCGCAGCGGGCGCGCGAGTTCGTGGACGATGGCCGCGACCTCGGCGACGCAGGCCTCCGGACCGACGAGGTTGGGATTCACGCAGCGGTCGCGGGCCAGGGATTCGACGACCTCGCCTTCCGCGACCAGGAAGGCCCTGAGGCGCGATCCGCCGCCATCGACCGCGATGTCGAGCCCTCGCCCCATCAATCCAGCGCCTCGAGGATGGCGGCGAGCGCGTCGTCGATGTCGGCGGTGGAGGTATCGACGACGAGGTGGGCGCGCGAGTAGAGGGGCTGGCGCTCGCGCAGGAGTTCCTCGAGCTCCTCCTTCGCCCGGGGATGGGCGCTCATCGGCCTGAGGTCGCCCTGCGCGACGACGCGGTTCCAGTGGTCGTCGGGACTCGCCTTCAACCAGACGACGAAGCAGCTCTCCAGCAGACGCTCGAAGGTGGTCGCCTGGGTGACGAGGGAGCCGCCGGTCGCGAGGACCGATTCCCCGGCCCGCTCCAGCCAGGCCTCGAGCGCCTCGCGTTCGAGCCGGTGGTAGAAGGTCTCGCCGTGCAGCGAGAAGATCTGCGCCAGCGAGAGGCCCGACCGTTCGACGATGAGGCGGTCGAGTTCGATGAAGGGCCGCTCGAGCTCGAGGGCGAGGCGCTTGCCGAGCGTGCTCTTGCCCGCCCCGCGCAGACCGATGAGGGCGACCCGGCGGCCCTCGTGGCCGGCGAGCGGCAGGTCGCAGAGCCGTCCCAGCGGCAGGCGCAGCGCCCGGGCGATGCCCGCGAGCTTGACGATCGAGGGATTGGCGCGGCCGGCCTCGGTCTCGGTGAGGAAGCGGCGGGAGAGCCGGGCGCGATCGGCGAGATCCGACAGGTGCATGCCCTGCCGCTCCCGCTCGCGACGGATCCGACGTCCCAACTCGATGACCAGCCAATCTCGATTCATGTGGGCACTATACTGCCCACTCTGCCTTGATCAACCCAAAACTGTGCACTATGATGCCCGACCTGAGGCGCGGCCCGGTCCGCCGCCGCAACGTCCAAGACGAAGATCAAGGAGATCGAACGTGGCCGAAGCCGTCAACTTCGAGACCGAACCCTCGAAGTACAAGCACTGGAAGCTCGAGATCGAGGGCGAGCGTGCACGCCTCACCATGCAGGTCCGCGAGGACCAGGGGCTGAAGGACGGCTACGTCCTCAAGCTCAACTCCTACGACCTGGGCGTCGATATCGAGCTCGCCGACGCGATCCAGCGCCTGCGCTTCGAACAGCCGCAGGTGAAGGTCGTCGTGCTCGGGGGCTCGATGGACCGGATCTTCTGCGCCGGTGCCAACATCATGATGCTTCGGAGCTCGACCCACGCCTTCAAGGTGAACTTCTGCAAGTTCACCAACGAGACCCGGCTCTACATCGAGGACGCGAGCGCGAACAGCCAGATGCGCTTCCTCTGCGCGATGAACGGCACGGCCTCCGGTGGCGGCTACGAGCTCGCGATGGCGGCCGATCGCCTCCTCCTCGTGGACGACCGCTCGAGCGCCGTCTCCTTTCCCGAGACCCCGCTCCTCGGCGTGCTGCCGGGCACCGGCGGCCTCACCCGTCTCGTGGACAAGCGCAAGGTGCGCCGCGACCGCGCCGACGTCTTCTCGACCATCGCCGAGGGCATCAAGGGCAAGCGCGCCGTCGAGTGGAACCTCGTGGACGACCTCGCCCCCCTCTCCTCCTTCGACGAGAAGGTCGAGGAGATCGCCGCCGAGATGGCCGGCGGGCTTCCGGACAAGTCCGACCGCAAGGGCCTGAAGCTCGGGGCCGTGACGCCGAAGATCGACGGCGATCGTTTCGAATACGAGCACGTCGTGATGACCCTCGAGGCGAACCGCACCGCCGAGATCACCATGACCGTACCGGTCAGGCCCGCGCAGCCGAAGAGCGGCGACGAGGCCCTGGGACTCGGCTGCGACTGGTGGATCTTCCGCGCCTTCCGCGAGCTCGACGACGCCCTGCTCCGCCTGCGGCTCAACCACGACCAGATCGGTCTGGTTCTGATCAAGACCCGCGGCGAGGTCGCGGACGTCCTCGCGACCGACGCGACCCTCGAGAGCCTGAAGGACCACTGGTTCGTGAACGAGGTCCGGCATCAGCTGAAGCGCGTCCTGAAGCGCCTCGATCTCACCGCGAAGAGCCTCTTCGCCGTGGCCGACGAGGGCTCCTGCTTCGCCGGCAGCCTGCTCGAGATCCTGCTCGCCGCCGATCGCAGCTACGTCCTGAACGACCCCGACTTCCCCGTCAGCCTGGGCGTCAGCGTGATGAACGGCGGCGCCTACCCGATGCCCAACGGCATCTCGCGGCTCGAGACCCGCTTCCTCGGCGAGCCCGAGCGCGTGGGCCTCGTCCTCGAGGCCGCCGGCGCCGTCGACGCCGAGCGGGCCGACGAGCTCGGCCTCGCGACCAGCGCGCCGGACGAGATCGACTGGGAGGACGAGCTGCGCGTCGCCATCGAGGAGCGCCTGAGCTTCTCGCCCGACGCCCTCACCGGCATGGAGGCCAACCTCCGCTTCGCCGGCCCCGAAACGATGGAGACCAAGATCTTCGGGCGGCTCTCCGCCTGGCAGAACTGGATCTTCCAGCGACCGAACGCCGTCGGCGAGCGCGGAGCGCTCACCTGTTACGGCACGCCGAACCGACCCGAGTTCAACTACCAGAGGACCTGATTCCATGTCGATCAACTACAGCGAGAAGATCCCCAACAACGTGGACCTCTCCTCGGATCGTCGCCTCCAGCGCGCGCTCGAGAAGTGGCAGCCCGCCTACCTCGACTGGTGGGGGCAGATGGGTCCGACGGACTTCAATCACCTCGACGTCTACCTGAGGACGGCGGTGAGCGTCGATCGCGACGGCTGGGCGCAGTTCGGCTACGTCAAGATGCCCGACTACCGCTGGGGCATCTTCCTGACGGCGCCCGACAAGGACCGCACGGTCGGCTTCGGCGACCACCAGGGCGAGAAGGCCTGGCAGGAGGTCCCGGGCGAGTACCGCAACAGCCTCCGGCGCCTCATCGTGACCCAGGCCGACACCGAGCCGGCCTCGGTCGAGCAGCAGCGCCTCCTCGGCCACACCGCGCCGAGCCTCTACGACCTCCGGAACCTCTTCCAGGTCAACGTCGAAGAGGGCCGTCACCTCTGGGCGATGGTCTACCTCCTGCACTCCTACTTCGGGAAGGACGGCCGCGAGGAGGCCGAGGAGCTCCTCGAGCGTCGCAGCGGCAACGCCGACCACCCGCGCATCCTCTCGACCTTCAACGAGCCGGTCGAGGACTGGCTCTCGTTCTTCTGCTTCACGACCTTCACCGACCGTGACGGCAAGTACCAGCTCCTCGCGCTCGCGGAGAGCGGTTTCGATCCGCTGGCCAGGACCTGCCGCTTCATGTTGACCGAAGAGGCGCACCACATGTTCGTGGGGCAGACCGGCCTCAATCGCGTCGTCCAGCGCACCTGCGAGGTCATGCAGGAGCACCCGGGCGAGGACCCGCGCAAGTACGGCGCGATCCCCTTCGAGATGATTCAGAAGTGGATCAACCGCTGGGCCTCGTCTTCGGTCGATCTCTTCGGCGCCGAAATCTCGTCGAACGCCGCGACCTTCTTCGCCCAGGGCCTGAAGGGTCGCGCCTACGAGGAGAAGAACTACGAGCGTCACGACGCCCTCGACGAGGGCTACAGCATCATGAAGTGGGACGGCGAGAAGCTCGTGAACGAGGACGTCCCGCTGCGCAACGCGATGAACGAGATCCTCCGCACCGACTACTGGAACGACAACGTCCGGCAGGCCGGTATCTGGACCAAGACCGCCGCGAAGCACGGCTTCGACTTCACCTTCTCGATCCCGGACCGCCGCTTCAACCGCAAGATCGGCATGTACGCCGACGCCTTCTTCTCGCCCGAGGGCGAGCCGATCTCCGAGGAGGTCTGGAACGAGCGCAAGCTCGAGTGGCTGCCGACGCCCGAGGACGAGACCTACGTCAAGAGCCTCATGGTCAAGTGCCACGAGCCGGGCAAGTACGCCGGCTGGATCGCCCCGCCGTCCAAGGGCATCAACAACCAGACCGTCGACTTCGAGTACGTGAAGATGTGATCGTCTCGCGACGATCCGCTAGCAACCGAATCGCCGAGAGCCCCGTCATCCGACGGGGCTCTCTTCATGGAGCGCCGGGCTTGCCCGGCCGTTCGGGGGAGCTCGCTCTCCCCTTGCGAGGCCGAACGGCTGCGGACGGCGCCGGCATCGGGCAGCTCGCTCGCCGAGCCTCTCTGATGGTTCTGCGCAACCCATCGGCCACCTCGGCGAGCCTGCTGCCCGGATCAGCAGAGGGAGTTCAGCGCTCCTGCGAATCGGCTTCCGCCGGCGCCTGGTTGTTCGCGGGTTCGAAGAGAGGGACCGGGAATCGCTCGTTGACCCGAACCGTGTCGTGTCGATGACCCTCATGGTCGAGGTAGCCGTCACGGTCGTGATCCGACCAGACCCGGTGATTGTAGGAGCCGGGCGGATCGACGATGCGCAGGTAGTCGATGCGGCCGTCGGCGTCGAAGTCGGCGACCTGCGCGCCGAACCGCGACCAGGATCGCTCCGCGTCTTGACGCCAGCCCTCGCTCGGGATCGGCGGCAGATCCGCCGTCGCCGCACCTCCCAGCATCGCCCGCGACCAGCGCTCCCAGGTCCAGGCCTCCGCCTGATCGCCGACGGTCGAGCCGCCGCCGTCACCGGAATCGGAAGCGCATGACGCCGGAAGGCAGATCACGAGAACGATGAGAAGGCGCATCGCGACTGACTCCAGGAAAGCGGGCATCTCGATCGAGTAACGTCTCGGTCGCTCTTGGACACCCGAAAATGCGGGCGCGTGGTCGAGGCGCGTCCCGCCGCAGGAGACAGGAGCCGCCCTGACGGCGCCGGAGCACGAACCTCAGGCGCCGAGGTCGGCCATCTTCTTCTCGAAGTCGAGCACGAAGAGGCGCTTGCCCCGTGGGACCACGGTGAAGCCCTCGGCCTCGAGGCGGCGGCGCTGCCCCGCGAGGCCGCCGGGGTACTTGTCGTTGATCTCGCCCTTCGCCTTGAGGGTCCGCCAGTAGGGCGTGATCCGGGTCTTGCCGTCGGCCTCGTCCTCGCCCGCGGCGCCGGCGGCGATCCGGGCGTGGATGCCGGTGACGATGGGACAGGCCATCGTGACGCCGTGGCGCGCTGCGAGATGGAGCCGGATGGCGTTGATCGTGGTGACCCGCCCCTTCTTCACCCGGCGCATGAGTTCGTCGATCTCGCGGGCGGAGGGCAGGACGATCGTCCCCTTGCCGTGACGCGCGCGCATGCCGCCCTGGAGGGCTTCGACCCGCGGCAGGTCCTTGTCGTCGGCGAGCTTGTCGCGAAAGCTCTTTCCGGCCATCGGCCCTCTCCCGGTAAGGGGGTCAGCCCTCGGTGTCGCCCGCGGCCTCACGGGCCTTCTCGGCCGCCTGCCTGGCCACCCAGGCCTCCCAGGAACGACCGTCGGCCATGTCGCGGCCGCTGAAGCGGAGGGCGTTGATCTGCGCCAGCTCGAGTCGCCGCGGGCGCGCGCCGTCTTCGGCCGGGTAGACCTCGATGTAGGCCGGCGAGGCGGCGAAGTTGCGATTGAAGAGGTAGCCCACGAGGCTCGAGCCGTCGGCGAGCTCGCAGGTAACGTCGCCGCGGTAGTCGAAGGCCTTCTCGAGGGCGGCGCGCAGGGACGCCTCGTCCGGGGTCTCGGGGACCCAGCCTTCCAGAGAGCGATTGCCTTCGGTCATCACCAGCCCCCGGATCTCAGGTGGAGAACATCGCCTTGATGGTGCGCAGGACGCCGGCCGGAGAGCTGAAGGTGTCGTCCACCGCCGTCGCCTCGTAGCCGGAATGCACCATACAGTTGGCGCACTTGTCGTTCTTCGTGTGGCCGTAGCGATCCCATTCGGTCTCGCGCATCAGCTCGTCGAAGGTCTCGACGTAGCCCTCCTGCAGGAGATAGCAGGGCTTCTGCCAGCCGAAGATGTTGTAGGTCGGGTTGCCCCAGGGCGTGCAGTGGTACTCGACCTTGCCCTGCAGGAACTTCAGGAAGAGCGGCGAGTGGTTGAAGCGCCAGCCCTTCTTCGGGTTCTCGAAGATCCGCGAGAACAGGTTCTTGGTGCGCTCGCGGCCGAGGAAGCTCTTCTGATCGGGCGCCTTGTCGTAGCTGTAGCCGGGCGAGAGCATCATGCCCTCGACGTTCAGCTCCATCATCTCGTCGAAGAAGGCACGCACCTTCTCGGGGTCGCTGCCGTCGAAGAGCGTCGTGTTGGTCGTGACCCGAAAGCCGCGCTCGACCGCCAGCTTGATCGCGTCGAGGGCCTGGTCGAAGACGCCTTCCTTGCAGACCGCGAAGTCGTGCTCCTCCTTCGAGCCGTCCATGTGGACGCTGAAGGTCAGGTACTTCGAGGGCTGATACTCCCCCGCCTCGAGCTTCTCGCGCAGGAGGATCGCATTGGTGCAGAGGTAGATGTACTTCTTGCGTTCGATGAGACCGCGCACGATCTCCGGCATCTGCGGATGCATGAGCGGCTCGCCGCCGGGAATCGAGACGACGGGCGCGCCGCAGTCCTCGACGGCCTTGAAGCACTGCTCGGGGGTCAGGTCGCGCTTCAGGACATGGCCGGGATACTGGATCTTGCCGCAGCCCGCGCAGGCCAGGTTGCAGCGGAAGAGCGGCTCGAGCATGAGCACGAGCGGGTAGCGCTTGCGTCGCAGGATCTTCTGCTTGAGCACGTAGCTCGAGACCGTCCAGACCTGTGAGAGCGGCACCGACATCCTGGTCTTCCCTCCGGCTCCGGGCTTCCTGGCGACCGGCACCTGGGCCGGGTCCGCTATGGTAGACCCGCCGGATCGGCGCTCAAGAAGGCCCGGCGGATTGATCAAGTCAGCGCTTGCCAAAACCGGGGCTCGCTTCGGCGCGGCGCCGCCGGGGGAGGGCCCGCGGAATCCGCCGATCTTCCCTATGCCTCGGGCTCGCGGTCACTTAGAACTGTCGCGAGGGACAGGATCAGCCCGGACGGCCGCGGTGGGCGCTCCGGGCCCGAGGACGGTGGACAAACCCCGCCCTCGCCTTAGGCTGCCCCATGCCGAACGAACACGGAGGAAGTTCGATGACCAGGATCGTATTCGCCAGCTCGGTGGCCACGGCCGCCAAGACCGCCGACGCCATCGTCAACATCGCCCCGAAGTCGCTGATCCAGGAGGGCTGGCTGGGCCGGATCTCGCCCGACTTCCTGGTGACCGACCTCGAACCGGCCGCGAAGCTCTGCGCGGCGAAGACCGACGCCGAGTCGGTCCAGACCCTGGTCGGCAAGAAGACGGTCCACGCCGTCGTGCTCCCGGAGGTCGTCTCGCGCCACAACGCGCCCGCGCGCGCTGAGGCCGCGGCAGCGGCTCTCGGCAAGCTCGGTCTCGGCGGCAAGAAGGTGGTGATCGTGGCGGGCCTCGCCCAGGACGAACACATGATGGCGACCGCCAACGCGATCGGGCGCTGCTTCCCGATCTTCACCCGCAAGAACGGCAAGAAGAAGACCGAGGGCCAGGTCAGCCTGCTCTTCCTCGGCGCCGACGGCCGCGTGCGCAAGCCCTCGAAGGAGGTCCGCGAGGTGATGGAAGCGGCGCGCTGGGCCGCTCTGGCGGTGGACACGCATCCGGCCGAGATGACCACCGCCATCTTCGCCCGCGAGGCCAAGAAGCTCGTGCGCGGCCTGAAGAACGTGCGCGCCAGCGAGATCGTGGGCCAGAAGCTGCTCGAACAGAAGCTGGGCGGCATCCACGCCGTCGGCCGCACCGCCGTCGTGCCGCCGCGGCTGCTCGTCCTCGACTACAAGCCGGCGAAGGCGAAGAAGACCCTCGCGCTCGTCGGCAAGGGCGTGATCTACGACACCGGCGGCCTGTCGCTGAAGATCGGCGGCAACATGTGCACGATGAAGGGCGACATGGGCGGCGCCGCCGCCGTGACCGGCGCCTTCCGCGCGCTGGCCGCGAGCGGCTTCGAGCACCGCGTCATCTGCGCCGTGCCGCTCGCCGAGAACGCGATCGGACCGAACTCCTACCGCAACGACGACATCATCACGATGCACTCGGGGAAGACGGTCGAGATCAACAACACCGACGCCGAGGGGCGCCTCCTGCTCGGCGATGCCGTGAGCTACGTCGCCCGCAAGTTCAAGCCGGACGCCCTGATCGACGCCGCGACCCTCACCGGTGCGCAGCTCATCGCGACCGGTTACCGCCACGCGGCCGTGGTCTCGAACCGCGAGGGTTTCGAGTGCCTCGCCGTGGACGTGGGCCGGGCCTCCGGCGATCTCTGCCACCCCCTGCCCTTCGCGCCGGAGTTCTACCAGGCGGAGTTCAAGAGCACGGTGGCCGACATGAAGAACTCGGTCGCGAACCGCTCGAACGCGCAGTCGAGCTGCGCGGCCCAGTTCGTCTGGTCGCACATCGAGGACCTCGACCTCGCCTGGCTGCACGTCGATCTGGCCGGGCCCGCCTTCCGCGACGGGCGCGGCACCGGCTTCGGCGTGGCCCTCATGAGCGAGATCCTGCGCGCCTTCTGATCCAGGAGCGCCGGCCCGACAGGCCGGCACCTGGCGACTCGAGCGCGTCGTCACGCAGTCCTGCGGATCGAAGGGGTGGCAGCGATCGAATGCCGCCCGGTCAGAGCGGCGCTCCTTGCCGGCGCCACGCGCTCCTGGAGGGTCGGCCTTCGGTGCTGTCGAGAAAGTGGTATGCGGTCGCGCTGACATGCGGTGCCCGGCACCTTCCGCCGGGGCGCATTCCGATTCCGGTTCTCGGACGACCCGGAGAGCGCTCCGGCAGAAAGGTCCAGGCACCCTGGGTCCGCTCGACTCCGGTCGTCGGCGGTCTTCCGACAGCGGCTTCAGCCGGCTTCTTGGCCTCAGTCCTGCGGAATTCCCTGCCGGCTGAAGCCGGCGTTCCAGGGCCGGGCCGGCGCTTCTCTCAGAGCTTCTTCGGGTCGAGGCCGCCGAGCTTCAGGACGGCATCGAAGTGCTTCTTCTCGACCGGCTGCACCGAGAGGCGCGAGCCCTTCTGGGTGAGCATCATGCCCTCGAAACGGCCGTCTTCCTTCAGCTCCTGAAGGCTGACGGGTCGAGTCAGCTTCGCCCGGTACCTGATGTCCACCATCATCCAGCGCGGCGCATCCTCGGTCGCCTTCTCGTCGTAGTAGTCGCTGTCCGGATCGAACTGCGTGTGGTCCGGATAGCTCTCCTTGACGATCTCGACCACGCCGACGACGGCGATCGGCTCGCTGCGGCTGTGGTAGAAGAGCGCGAGGTCGCCCTTCTTCATCTCGTCGCGCATGAGATTGCGCGCCTGGTAGTTGCGCACGCCGTCCCAGCAGGTGCGCTTGCCCTTTTCGGCCTGGAGCTTCTCGATCGGGTAGACGTCGCCCTCGGACTTGAACAGCCAGTACTTCATCAGGCCTTGCCCAGGAATTCGCCGGTGGCGGTATCGACCCGCGCGACGGTGCCCGTCGAGATGTGTTCGGGCACCTGGATGACGTGTCCGGTCTCGAGGGTCGCCGGCTTGGTCCGTGCCGTGGCGCTGTTGCCGCGCACGGCCGGGTCGGTCTCGGTGATCTCGAGCTCGACGACCGGCGGCAACTCCAGCCCGATGACCTCCTCGTTGTAGACGAAGCACTTGAGCTCCATCTCCTCCTTGAGGAAGAGACTCTCCCACTCGATGTCCTCGCGCTCGAAGCTGAACTGATCGAAGCTCTTCGCGTCCATGAAGTGGAAGCTGTCCTGGTCCCGATAGAGGAATTGGACGGAGCGCTTCTCGAAGTCCGGCTGGGCGAAGGTGTCGCCGCCCCGGAAGGACTTGTCGGTCTTGAGCCTCGTCTTGAGGTTGCGCAGGCGGACCTTGTAGATGGTCGCGCCGCCGCGGGCCTGCGGACTCGAGACGCTCAGGGTCTCGACGAGATGCGGAGCCCCCTCGAAGTCGATGATGAGGCCCTTCTTGAGATCGCTGGTCGTGTACATGTCTTGTCCTCGGAATTCGCGGGGACTCTACCGGCGAAGTCGGACGGTCAAAAGTGAAAACCGCCCCCGGGGCGGTCCCCCGGGGGCGGTTTCGATGCGAACGCGGTGCTGACTCAGCGGGTGTAGAGCAGCTCCAGCCGGTTCGAGGCGCCGTAGGGCGGCGAACTCTGGAAGATCTGGACGTGGAAGGTCGTACCCGCGACGGTCGGATTGCGCAGCGCCAGCGGGTAGATGAGATCGCCCACGCCGTTGAAGCCGAAGTTCGCCGAGGTGATCAGGTTCATGCTGTCCACCGCCAGGTAGAGCGGCAGGGTGTCGATCATCGTCACGTCGGCCGCGAGGCTCACCCCGGCGACGCCGCTCGCGAAGGGCGTGGCGCCGCTGCAGATGAAGCCGCCGAAGCTCGGGTCGGCGAGCGGGATGTCCACCCACTGCAGGGTCAGGGGCTGCACGCCTCCGGGTGCGCCGAATTCGCGGTTGCCCGCAATCGAGAGCTGCGCGAGGCCGCTCACCGGCAGGCCGGCGTTGATCTGGGCGATGTCGCCGGTCACCGTGCTGATCATCTCGTTGAACTCGTCGTTGTTGACGTCGTTGATCATCGCGAGGCCGTTGCTGATGACCTGCCCGCTCTGCCAGGGCCGGATGACCTTCAACATCGAGTAATCGACGCCGCTGAAGACGACGATCTGGTCGTTGCCGAGGGCGCCGACCGCAAGGTCCACGGTGCCGTCGGCATTCAGGTCGCGACCCGTGGCGAAGGAGCGCCCGAACTCGGTGCCGCCGCTGATGGTCTGAATGACGCTGCGGTCGCTACCGGAGATGATCCGGACGAGCCCGGCACCGGGCACACCCACGGCGACGTCGCCATGACCGTCACCGTTGCGGTCACCAATCGAGATGACGGCCGCGCCGACGCGGCCGCCCGCGAGGGTGCCGCTGGCGGTTCCCAGGAGCGCGCCGTTCGCGCCCGAATAGAAGCGCACGGCGCCGACGTTGGCGGTGGACGAGATCGTGGCGCCGGGCGTGCCGAGTGCGAGGTCGGGGATGCCGTCGTTGTTGACGTCGCCGGCGTTCGCGAGCGCGATGCCGACCGTCCAATCGACCTGCGAGGTGCTGGGGTTGATCGTGCGGATGAGGGTGCGGTTCGCGCCCGATCGCAGCCGGAGCGTCGGAGCGCCGGTAGGTCCGCCCAGCGATTCGCTGTAGCAGACGTCGATCTTGCCGTCGCCGGTGATGTCGCCGAGTGCGGTCATCTTGGCGCCGGCCTTGGCGCCATTCTGGGAGCCGAAGACGAAGTCGATCACCGCACCGTTGGCGCCGGACACGAAGGCGATGAGGCCGAGGTTCGTGGCCGAACCGCCCAGGCTGAAGCCGGGAGCGCCGGCGGCGAAGTCGTTCTTGCCGTCGCCGTTGAGGTCGCCGAGGACGGCGAGCGAACTGCCGTAGAGCGAGTTCAGCTGCGGCCCCCAGTGCGGGATGAGAATCGAACCGTCGTGGCCCGAGACCACGGCGCTGCGGCCGGTCCCGACGACGAAACCGGAACCGTAGTCGACGTAGTCGCTACCCTTGCCGACGATGAGATCATCGACGCCGTCGTTGTCGATGTCACCGAGGACCTGGATGACCTCGGCGGTGATGGGATCGGATTGAAGCCCGAGCCACTCGTCGCGCAGGGGCAGCTGCGCGAAGAGCGATCCGCTCAGAATGGCGACACAGATGGCAATGTAGGCGCTCGTGCGGCGCATGGCTCTCTACTCCGGAGAAGGTTGAATCGGCACACGGGCGTGGAGGGAAGGGGGCACCTCCATGGCCCTGACTGAAGACCCGAATCTACCCCTTTGCGAATGATCAGTCACGAATCAAATGGGGCCGCTTTCACCCTCCTCCCCGCCCCGGCCGGCGACACGGCGGCGCCGGCCTGGCGTTAACTGGTTCACGAGACGAAGGATGAGACGCCGCCCGGGCCTGGGCGACGCCTCGCCGCCGAAGGAGAATCCGAACCTCCGATGCGGCGACGGTGCATGATCCGCCCCCCCCGAGGACCGGTCGAAGCCCGGTCTCGTCGTCGCGCGCGGTCGTCGTCTCCTCGCCCGGCAACGGACCTGAGTGCCTCCGCTCCCGCCGCGACGGTCCACCCGCGGTTCAGAAGATGAACAGGACCTCGAGGCCATTGGAAGCCCGGTAGGGGAAGTCGGTCTGGAAGCCCTGGAGGAAGAAGGTCGTTCCCTGCAAGACGGGGTCGCGAAGGGAGAGCGGGTGCCCGAGCAGCCCGGTTGCATCGAAGCCGAACTGGGCGAGCGGCTGGAGCTCCGCGGGATCGGCGGAGACCAGCAGGGGCAGGCCGGCGACCGATGCGTTGTCGGGCGCGAGGCTGATCGCGATCACGCCGTCCGCAAAGGGATCGGCGCCGTCACAGACGAGCTTCCCCTGGGTGCGGTCACCGATGCCGTCGGACTGCCAGGCCAGGTCGAGCAGGGTCGTCACGCCCGGCGCCCGGTAGGTCCGCGCGCCCGCGAAGGTCGCAACGCGCAGGCCGCCGACGGTCGAGTTGTAAGCGGTGGTCGTGGTCTCCCAGTGCGACACGACCTCGTCGAGTCCGTCGCCGTCCAGATCTCCGACGAGCGCGAATCCCGGCAGCTCGGAGACCGGCGCCTGCGCCGCGCCGACGATCAGGGCCATCGGGGCGAGGCTCGCGCCGCTGAAGAGATGCGCATCGCGGGACCCGGATCCGGCGGCGCCCGGGACGACGGCCACGAGGTCATCGACCCCGTCGCCGTCCATGTCCCGACCGCTCTCGAAACTCCAGCCGAGGCCCGCGATGCCGCCGAGCGAACCGATGATCGCGCCGTCGAAACCGGAGACGAGGTCGATGCGGTCCAGACCCGGGACCCCGACGAAGACGTCGGCGAGACCGTCCCCGTCGCGGTCGCCGGCCGCGTCGATGTCCGCGCCGAGGAGATCTCCCGCGGACTGACCGACGGCCCCGAGGATGAAGGCACCGCTGTGACCGGAGTAGACGGCCCAGGCGCCGCGAGGAGTCGCGGAGGGGACGAGGTCGGCACCCGGCATTCCGACGCCGATGTCGCCGCGCCCGTCTCCGTCGACGTCGCCGAGCGCGGCGTAGATCAGATTCCTCTCCGCCGGGTGAAGGGGCGAATCGTGGACGGCCCAGCCGGGCATGAGGAGACCGGGATCCACAGTGAAGGTGCTGATCAGGGCCCCGGTGACACCGGATCGAACGACGAGATGAAGGTCGTCGGGATCGACGTCGTCGTGGGCATAGTCGGGAAAGCCGTCGAGATCGACGTCGCCGACGAGGAGTGCGACGTCGCCGGCCCGCGCCCCGGCGACCGCTCCGACGTGGGCGCGGAGCAGAGACCCGTCGATTCCGGAGAGGATCGCCACGACACCCGAGTGATGGGCCGGGACGAAGGGGTCGAATCCGGGCATCCCCGCGAGGATGTCGCGGACTCCATCGCCGTCGAGATCGTCGATGACGTCGAGGCCGGCGCCGAGTCCGGAGGCGATCACGGGCCCGTGCAGATCGAGCAGGAGGCTCCCGTTCCGGCCGGACACGACCGCAAGTCGTCCCTTCCCGAACACGGGCATGTTGCTGAAGGGGCCGGGCAGGAGGTCGTAGGGCGACGCGACCAGGTAGTCGCGATGTCCGTCTGCGTCGAGATCATCGAAGCCCACGATGTTCTCGCCGAAGTAGGGCTGGTAGGGAGCACCCGACCAGACCGCCCGGATCGGCAGCTGGGCCCCGACGCTGCCCGTGATCCATTGCCGCGCCACGCCGCTTTCGTCCGTGGTGGTCGGAAGCGGCTTGGGCCAGAATGGATCGACTCGGTAGTGGGGCGCCGCCGCATCACCTTGCGCCTGCGCCAACAGGCCCATGTTAGCCAACACGCTGGCCTGATGGGTTTCATTCCCGGCTAGCCGGGCTGCGGCCAGGGCGCGCTCAAACCAGCTGGCGGCGGCCTCGAATTC
>JBFIHP010000019.1:0-14350 GCA_041601735.1 Planctomycetota bacterium
CAGCGTCCACATCAGGCGACGGGTCTCGTTGTCCGCGTCGAGATAGTAGCCCACCTTGAAGCCGTGCATGGTCTCGAGGATCACGCCGAGCGTCGCAAACAGGGCCAGCCCGAACCAACCGAAGCGGAGGTGTCGGAGCTGGAGTCGTGAATCGGTCTTCGGTTGATCGGTCATTCGCCCAGCGCCAGTTTCGTGTCGTCTCGGTTCTCGAGAAGCCGCTTCAGCGCCGCCCAGTCGAAGCTCCCGTCCGGGCGCTGCAGCAGCGAGGGGCCGCGCGCGGCCCCGGCCGGCCGCCGCCGCTCCCAGATCTTCATGACCCGGCGGATGGCCTCCTGCCGCGTCGCCGCATCGTCCAGCATGTCGTACTCGAAATCGGCGTAGCCCTCCAAGCGGCGCAGCGATCGCTCGGCGATGTAGCGAACGGCACCGTAGGGATCGTCGAGGAGACCGGCGAGGATGGGGACCATCCAGTTCTCGCCCGCGACCGCCCGGTGCTCGGCGAATCCCATCGAGTTGGCGATCAGCGCCCGCTGACCCGCGTCACCCTGCACGGCCATGCGCAGGGCCGCCGAGAGCCGCCTGCGGTCGGCGGGGAGATCGACGGCCTCGTGGCCGTACCATTCGGTGAGGGCCTTCGCGGTCCACTCCAGGCTGCGGTCGAGATGACAGAGGGTGCAGGCGTCGGGGCGGCCGTAGTCGACGTGCTCGCGGATCGAGGGTGAGGCGATCTGGTGGTTGCGGATCCCCTTCAGGAGACCGTAGGTGACCCGGGGCATGTGGCAGTTGATGCAGCTGCTGCCGCTCGAATCGGGAGCATGGTGACTGTGCGCGCCGACATCGGCCGCGATCTCCTGATGGCAGCTCGCGCAGACCTCGTCCGTGCTGCTCTCGCGGATCAACATGTCGGCCGGATCGCTGTCGTGCATCGAGTGGCAGGAGAGGCAGCTCAGCTCGCCCTTCGTATAGCACGCGGACTTGCGCATGCTGCTGAAGTCGCGCCCGGAGACCCGGACCATGCCGTCCTTCCAGAAGTGGTTGATCAGGAAGACGGGGTCGGACTTCTGCACGTGGATGAAGGCCTTGCGCTGTCCGGGGTCGGCCGGGTCCTGGAAGATCCTCGTGTCCTCGATGTCGTCGCCGGGCCGGTAGGGAGTCCCCTGCGTGTCGCGCTGGTCCTCCGGCGTCTTCAGGAAGGCCATGCCGTGGCACTGGGCGCAGACATGGGACGAGCGCTCGTGGTCGAGATCGGCCGGATTGACGATGGTCGGGTCGTTCTCGCCGTCTCTGCCCAGATGCCGACGGTATCGGTACAGCGGGTCGCGGTGTGCCTCGACGTGCTCGCGTCCGGGCCCGTGGCAGGCCTCGCAGGCGATGCCGAGTTCGGCCACGGCCGTGTCCATCTTGACGACGTTGGAGCGTGACCCGTCGCTCGGGCGAACGCGGGTGTTGGTGGCATGACACTGACTGCAGGTCCGGTTCCAGAGCGTCAGGTGTTCGACGCTCTCCGGGTACTTCAGGAAGGCGTCCGCCAGGGGGATCCATTTCCGCGTCTCGATCTTCCAGACCAGCGGGAAGAAGTTGAGCCGGCGATCGCCGTGGCGTCCGGGCACCCAGTAGACCTGGGTGTCGTGCGAACCCGTGACCATGACGACCTTCCGCCAGCTGCGCGGCGGGCTGCTGCCCTCGGGCGGAGGAATCCTCTGCCCGTTCATCTCGAACCAGTCCCAGTCGGGGTCGATCAGCTCGACCCAGAATTCGTCACCGCGCCGCTGCATACGGTAGAGCCGCCCGCGATCGGTCACGCTGCGGTTCGAGAAGTCGCCCTTCACGGTGTCGGGACCGGCCCGCGTCGTCATCGTCCGATGGTAGGTCGCGTGCCAGCTCGCGTGTTCGCCGGGATGGCAGGACCGGCAGCTGTCCGATCCGACATGGCCGTCCTCCTCGTGCACGAGCGGTGTCGTCGCATCGACGTAGGCCTCGATCTGTTCGCGCGCCGCCAGTCGATCGCCCCAGACCGACGCGAGCGGGACGAGGACCGCAAGGAGCAGCAGGGGCACGAGCAGCGCGGCCGCCTTGTGGCGGCGCCACAGGCGAAGGAAGGGCAGGATCGCCGCCGTGACGACGAGGACGAGCAGTATGATCTCGGAGGTCATGGCGAACTCGGCATCCGGCAGAGATTAGAGCGGGCCGGACCCGGAGGGGTCAAGCGGCGTGAG
The DNA here is from genome assembly GCA_041601735.1 of Planctomycetota bacterium. Classification (GTDB taxonomy): domain Bacteria; phylum Planctomycetota; family DRQF01; genus JACKGY01. The sequence continues at coordinate 2,217 of JBFIHP010000019.1, forward strand.
GCGGAGCGCCGCAGGGTCGAAGAAGAAGAAAGCCCTTCGAAGGCTATCGAAGGGCTTCCCGATAAGGACGCAGTCGAGGGAAAGATTTCAGGCGTAGAGAGGAAGGAAGGTTGGTTTTACGTGCATGGGACACAACCTCGACCGCGTTGTTCGTTGGTGTTTCTACTCCCACAGGATAGTGCCCGGTCCAGCGGCTGCAAACAGGAAAAGGATCAGGTAAAGGCCTCCGTCTCATATCGAGAGGGCCTGGCTCGAATCCCGAGCCGAGGGCCGCCGGAGCGGCCTCGCGCCTCGGATCAGGCCGCAGACGAAGCCGGAATCGATATCATCCCGGGCGGAGTTTTCGTGCATCCAGCCGGGATCGACCGGCGAATGAGGACTCGAGGAAGAGCCGCGAGCGTCTTGGCCGCGGCCGCCGGGTCCGCGGAGAACGGAGCGTGACCACGACGGAGCGGACGACGAGAGCCGGGACGGAACGACCGGTGCTACCGCGGATCGCGCAGGGCGACCGGGATGCGGTCGAACTCTGCATGCGCCGCTACGGATCGCTGGTCTGGACCGTCGCCCGCCGCTTCCTCGGGAACGAGACCGACGCCGAGGACGCCGTGCAGGACATCTTTGCCGATCTCTGGGCGCGAGCGGATCGATTCGATCCGGATCAGGCCGCCGAGAAGACCTGGGTCATGATGATCGCCCGGCGTCGCCTCATCGACCGCCGCCGCCGCGAGGCGCGGCGGCCTCAGGCGACTTCCCTCGAATTCGAGCCCCGGGCCGAGGACGGCCCCCGTGAGGATCCGGCCGACCGCGACGATCTGACGCGGGCGCGCCGCGCCATGGCCGAGCTCCGCCCCGAGCAGCAGGACGTGCTCCGCCTCGTCCTCGTCGAGGGCTACTCGCATGCAGCCGCGGCCGAGAAGCTGGAGCTCCCGCTGGGCACGGTCAAGACCCACGCGCGCCGCGGTCTCGCGGCGCTGCGCTCGCGCCTCGGCGTGAAGGAAGCCCCGCCGGAAGGAGGTGGCTCATGAGCACAGGCGATCGCGACATGGCCGAGCGACTCTGGGAGCTCGCCGCCGACCGCGCCATGGTCGGCCTGTCGGACGACGAAGGCCTCGAGTTGCAGCGCCTCGAGGTCGAGGGCTTCGAGGAGGCCCTGGACGAGGCCGAACTCGCGGCCGCGCTCGGACACGAGAGCCTGATCGACGAGACCGAACTGCAGCCGATGCCCGCCGCCCTGGCCGGTCGTATCCGTCTGGCCGCCCCCTTCGCCATGCCCGCGCCCCGCGGCGCCGGCAGCCGCGAGGCCGACGATCGCGGCTGGTGGCCCTGGCTCGTCGCCGCCGCGGCCGTCCTCGCGTTGATCGGCAGCATCGCCTTCCGCGAGGAGGAGCGGCCGACGCCGCGCGCTCCGAGCCTCGAGGCGCGGCTGGCGAGCCTCGAGCGCGAGGCCGCCGACCTCGTGCGCGCGGAGTGGCGCACGGTCCGGGACGGCTACCCCGCGGTCAGCGGTCGCGCGGTCTTCAGCCCCGGCCGTCAGGACGGCTTCATGGTGCTCGAGGGTCTCCCGCGGAACGACCCGGGCCGGAGCCAGTACCAGCTCTGGATCGTCGATCCGGCCCGGGATCGCGAGCCGGTGGACGGCGGCGTCTTCGACGTCGATCGCGAGGGCCGGGTCGTCGTCCCCATCCGGGCCAAGCTCCGGGTCGTCGATCCCCGGGCCTTCGTGATCACCTCCGAGCAGCCCGGCGGCGTGGTCGTGTCCGAGGGTCCGCACCTCGTCCTCGCCGCGCGCTGAATCCCCCCGGTTCAGACTGATTGCCCCAAACCACAACCATCATTGAGGTTGCGGCCGAGACTCGGCCCCCGTCGCCCCTTGCCGACGGCCAATTGGACGTTTTGACCGTTTTCTGAATCCGGCCGGGGCGCGGCGGCGAAGAAGGGGCCGACGACGCGAGTGTGCGCGTCACCGGGACTTCGACCCCGCCAACCCAAGAAAAGGAATGCCCCCATGAAGAAGCTGCTGATCCTCGGACTCGCCCTGGTTCTCTCTGCCGGTTCCGCCGGCGCCCAGAAGCACGACATCGTGGACACGGCGGTCGCCGCCGGCTCGTTCAAGACCCTGGCCGCCGCCCTCGGCGCCGCCGACCTGGTGGACGCGCTCAAGGGCAAGGGTCCCTTCACCGTCTTCGCGCCGACCGACGCCGCCTTCGCCAAGCTCCCCGAGGGCGTCGTCGCCTCGCTGCTCGAGCCGAAGAACAAGGGCCGTCTCACCGAGATCCTGACCTTCCACGTCGTCTCCGGTCGCCTGCCCGCCGCCGAGGTCCTGAAGCAGAAGGGTCTCGTCACCCTGGCCGGTCAGCGCGCCGATCTCGCCGTGACCGACGCCGGCGCGACCATCGACGGCGCCCGCATCGTGAAGACCGACATCGCGTGCTCGAACGGCATCATCCACGTGATCGACACGGTCATCCTCCCCTCCGAAAAGAACATCGTCACCACGGCCGTCGAGGCCGGCAGCTTCAAGACCCTGGCCGCGGCGCTCGGCGCCGGCGGACTGGTCGAGGCCCTGCAGGGCAAGGGTCCCTTCACGGTCTTCGCCCCGACCGATGCCGCCTTCGCGAAGCTGCCGAAGGGCACGGTCGAGACCCTGCTCCGTCCCGAGAACAAGGCCAAGCTGGTCGAGATCCTGACCTACCACGTCGTTCCGGGCCGCTACCACTCGGAGGCCGTCGTCGGCACGCCGAAGCTCGCGAGCCTCGAGGGTCGTGAGATCCGCTTCAGCCTGAAGGACGGCAAGGCCTACGCCAACGACGCGACGATCGTCGCGACCGACATCGATGCCTCGAACGGCGTCATCCACGTGATCGACAGCGTGATCATGCCCCCGGCCCCGGCGCCGATCGAGACCGGCAAGATGGAGAAGCTCCTGAAGCGCGCCATCGATCGCGGCGTCCCGCTCTACAACTCGGGCAACCACGAGGCCTGCGCGGCGGTCTACGCCTTCTGCGCCGAGGCGCTCATGGAGATGCCGAAGAGCGAGGTCGATGCCCATTCGCGCCGCGCTCTCGCCAAGGCCATGCGCAGCATGAAGCACGAGCACGATGCCGGCCGCCAGGCCTGGATCATGCGCGAGGCCTTCGATGCGATGCTCGCCACCAGCCGGACCACGGCTTCCCGTTGAGATCCCGCGCCGTCCCCACGCGCTCGTGATCTCGGGCCGCGACGCTCCCCCGGGCGTCGCGGCCCGCTCTCGTTCAGAGGACGATCAAGGCGACGCCGAACGCCATCAGCAGGATGCCGCGGAGCTTCGCCGCGGTGACCGGCTCGCTGAAGAGCAGGCGACCGAGCAGGACGGCCGCGCACATGCCCATGACCCGCTTGATGGTCTCGGCAAGCCCGACCGGCCCGGCGCGGTAGGCGACGAGCTGAGCCGAAAGCGCCGCCATCGCCACCACGATGGCGACGAGCATGAGGACCAGCGGACGCGAGCCCACCCGCAACGCCGCGAGTCGCCGACGCCAGCTCATCATGGCGAGAAGCAGGACGCCGATGCCGAGCGCGAGGAAGAAGGCGTGCAGACGGAGCTCGGTCCGCTGCAGGGCCATCTTGTCGAAGGGCGCGGCGAGGCCCCAGCAGGCGGCCGTGCCCACCATCATGAGACTGCCCGGCTCCTCGCGCAGCGCCCGGAGCGCGGCGCGCGGGCCGAGGCCGCCCTGCTCGAGGTTCAGAGCCAGGGCGCCGGTGACGACGAGCGCGATGCCCCACCACTGCCGAGCTTCGAGGTTCTCGCCCAGAACCAGTAGCCCGGAGAGCGCGGCGAAGGCCGGCGAGAGCGCCAGGAAAGGCACCGTGCGGCTGAGCGGCGAGCGACGCAGCGCCTCGAGGAAGAGCAGATTGGCGATGAAGTTGGCGACGACGGCCAGCGCGAGCGGCGGCCAGTAGGAGCTCGAGGGCCAGGCGACCGGCGCGACGAGGAGCCAGGCGCCGAAGATGACGACCTGACCGCCGACCAGGTACGAGACGACCACGCTGGGCCGCTCGGTCCGGCTCAGGAGCTTGCGCAGGAGGTCGAGCATCGCGAAGGCGAGGCCCGCCGCCAGCGCGGCCAGGAGGAATCGGCTGCTCAAAGGCTCTCACCCCCGCGGCGCGCGGCCGCGTCGGACGAGGATCGACGCGCGCGCCGATCCTCGTCCGGCACCCCAGCGTTCAGCGCGAAAGACCCAGCTCGCGCAGGAGATGGCTCGCGCCGTAGACCTTCTCCAGCGCCTCGGCCACGAAGCGCACATCGACGCAGACCGAACGGCTGACGACCTCCTCGTAGAGGTTGTCGGTGAGCAGGCTCTGGATGTTGCCGTCGAAGAGCAGGCCGACGATCTCGCCGGCGCGGTTCAGGACGGGGCTCCCCGAGTTGCCGCCGGTCGTGTCGGCCGTGCAGACGAAGTTGGCGGGTGTGTCCAGGTCGAGCTTGCCCTTCGCCTTCTTCCAGACCTCGGAGAGATCGTAGGGCTTGCGGTCGGCGAAGGAGCTGTTGCGGCCGAAGAGGCCCCAGAGGTTCGTGGTCCAGGGCACGTCGGTCGTGCCGAGTTCGTAGCCCTTCACCTCGCCGTAGCTGAGTCGCAGCGTGAAGGTCGCGTCCGGATAGATGCTGTCGCCCATGAGGTCGAAGCGAGCGCGCGCGATGGTCCTGAGCGCCTTCTCCTCGGCCTCCTCGATCCGCGCGATCTCCGGGCCGAAGCGCTCGTTGGCCTCGCGCTTCATGCGGGCGAGCGCGAGGAGCGGCTCGTTCCAGGTCTCGCGCAGCTCGGCCTCGCCGGAGAGGAGACGCTTGCGGAATTCGGGATCGAGGAGCCGCGTTCCATCGACGATGCGACGGGCCGCGATCGCGGCGCTCTCGCCGCGCAGGGCCTGGCTGACGTAGGGATGCGTCTCGCCGAGCACGGCGCGCGAGGTCTCGAGCGAGGCCTCGAGGTAGAGCCGCGAGAGCTCGACGTTGATCTTCTGGCCTTCGAGCGCCGCGATCATCTTCGTGAGGGCCTCGCCCTTCATCGCCTCGGGGCGCTCCGACTCGGGGCGCGCGGCCTGATCCATGAGACGCTCGATCTGGCCGGCGAGCTGGGCGAGCGGACCGTCGAGACGCATGAAGGTGGTCTCCTTGGTCATCGGCCCCATGCGAAGGCGCCCGTCCTCGATCGTGCGGAAGGCCTCGGCGACGTCGGCGCGGTCGGCGGTCTTCCGCCGGAACTCCGACTCGTTGCGCTGCATCGTTCCCCAGATGTCGGGATCGACGAAGGAGCGCATGTTGCCGCGATAGAACTTGAGGCTGTTGCGCAGCGAGGCGACCGTGTCGTAGACCTCGATGCGCTGCGCCTCGCCCTGCGCGCCGTACTCGCCCAGGGCCTTCTCACGGTCCTCGATCAGCTTGAGGATGGCCGGCACGCGCACGTCGCGCTTCCAGCGGAGCTGGCCCATGGTCTCGTAGCGTCCGGTGCGCGCGGGGTTGCCCGAGATGAAGACGAGGTCGTTCTCGCTGACGCCGGCCTCGCTCCATTTCAGGTAGTGCGGCGTCTTCGCCGGCTTGTCGTCCTCGTAGGCGCGCAGGAAGCTGACGTCGAGGCAGAAGCGCGGGTAGCAGAAGTTGTCGCGATCACCGCCGAAGGCCGCGACCTGGTTCTCGGGCGCGAAGACCAGGCGGATGTCGTCGTAGACCTTGTAGCGATAGAGGAAATGCTGGGCGCCGCCGTGCATGGCGATGACCTGGCATTCGAGACCGCTGCGCTCGCTCTCGCTCTTCTCGATCGCGGAGATCTGCACCTGGCGCTCGACGCCGGTCGCGGTGATGCGGGCGCTGATGTCCTCCGTCGCGACGAGCTGATGGAGCTTCCCGCCCGGGCACTTCAGCTCCTCGGCGCGAGAGGCGGCCAGGAAGCCCTGCGCCACGAGGTCGCGCTCCGGCGTCGAGAGGGAGTTGATGAAGTCGAGGGCGACGTGGTGGTTGGTGGCCACGAGGCCCTCCGGCGAGATGAAGGAGCCGGAGCCGCCCGAGCTCACCTTCACCGAGGCGAGGCGGACGTGGTCGAACCAGGCCTGGTCGGCCTCGAATCCGTACTTCTCCTTCAGGGTCTTCAGCGGCAGATCGTGGAAGGGCCACATGCCCTCGTCGGGAATGCCGGCGGCGAAGACGAAGAGGAAGAGCGGGAGGAGCATCAGTCGTCGGAGCATCGCGATTTCTCGTCCTTCTGCAGGTGGATCAGGGGAGCGCGAGTCTAACGCCGCCGCCGCCGGAGGTCGAATCCCCCGCCGGGGCGCCCCCGCACCGCATTTGCTCGCGCCCTCCTTTGGTTAAGCTCCGGCCCGGAGCCAAGCAGCATGAGCGCAGGAAGACCCCCCGCCATCCAGGTTCGCGGACTCAGCCGACGATTCGGCGAGCTGACCGCGGTAGACGGCATCGACCTCGAGGCCCGCGCCGGCAGCTGCCTCGGGCTCCTCGGCCCGAACGGGGCCGGCAAGACCACGACGATCGAGATGCTCGAGGGCCTGCAACGGCCCGATGCGGGCGAGATCGAGGTCCTCGGCCGGAGCTGGCGGACGGACGCGCGGGCGATCCGCGAGCGGATCGGCGTGCAGCTCCAGGAGACCGTCTTCCAGGACAAGCTGAGCGTCCTCGAGACCCTGCGGATGTTCGCGAGCTTCTACGCGGCGCCCAAGCCGATCGACGACCTGCTCGCGCTGGTGAACCTGAAGGACAAGGCCGCGAGCCGGGTGCACCAGCTCTCCGGCGGCCAGCGCCAGCGCCTGGCGCTCGGCTGCGCGCTCATCAACCGGCCGGAGCTCCTCTTCCTCGACGAGCCGACCACCGGACTCGACCCCCAGGCGCGACGACGCCTCTGGGAGATCGTCGAGGAGTTCAAGGAGCGCGGCGGCACGGTGCTGCTCACGACGCACTACATGGACGAGGCGGAGCGGCTCGCCGACGATCTCGTGATCCTGGACGAGGGTCGGGTCGTGGCGCGCGGCAGTCCGGCGGAGATCATCCGCTCGCTGGGCGCCGAGAGCATCGTGGAGTTTCGCCTGAACGACGACGTCGATCTGCCGGAGGGCGGCCTCGAAGCCCTGGGCGCCCTGCCCGGCGTCCGCGAGGCCCGCCTCCTGGCCGGCGCCTACGTGCTCGAGGTGCTCGACACGCGGCTCGCACTCGGCTCCCTCATCGGCTGGCTCGAGAAGACCGGGACTCCGGCCGCCGACATCGGCACGCACCGCCCGACCCTCGAGGATGTCTTCGTCTTCCTCACCGGCAAGCACCTTCGCGAGGACTGAGATGCGTCTGGCCGAACTGCAGCAGCTGACCCTCGTGCGCCTCAGGCTCTTCCTCCGCGAGCCGGAGGCGATCTTCTGGGCGATCTGCTTCCCGCTCATCCTCTCGGTCGTGCTGGGCTTCGCCTTCGCGCGCGAGGAGGTCGAGGACTCCCGCGTGCTGGTGCTGGACGGCGCCGGCGCCGAGGAACTCGCGGCGCGCCTGGAGCGGCAGGGCGGCATGCTCGTCCTCCGCGACAGTGACGCCGAGGAGGCCCGACGCCGGTTGCGCAAGGCCGCCGTCGACGTCGTCCTGCGCGCCGGCGACCCGGTCGATCTGCGGGTCGATCCCAAGCGCCCCGAGGGCGAACTGGCCCGTCTCCGGGTGGAGTCCGCGCTGCGCGGCGGTACGGCGGTGGCGCATGCCCAGGCCGAGGAGGAGACCGGCTTCCGCTACATCGACTTCCTGTTTCCGGGCCTCATCGGCATGGGCCTCATGGGCACGGGGGTCTGGGCGATCGGCTTCGCGGTGGTGGACATGCGGCGCAAGAAGCTCCTGAAGCGCTTCCTGGTCACGCCCATGAGCCGGGCCAACTTCCTGCTCTCCTTCATGGGCTCGCGCTTCCTCTTCCTCGCGCTCGAATTCGCGGTCCTTCTGCCCTTCGGCCTGCTCGTGCTTGACGTCCCCTTCGTCGGTTCCATCGCGGCCTTCACCCTGACCGTGGTGCTCGGCACCTTCGCTTTCGCCTCGCTCGGCCTCCTGGTCGCGGCGCGGCCGCAGACCGTGGAGGGCGCCTCCGGTCTCATGAACGTGATCATGATGCCGATGTGGCTCGGCTCCGGCGTCTTCTTCAGCTATGAGCGCTTCCCCGACTTCCTCCAGCCCCTGCTGAGACTGCTGCCGCTCACCGCGGTGAACGACGCGGTTCGGGCCGTCATGCTGGACGGCGCCGGCCTCGCCGATGTCTGGGACCACCACCTCGTCCTCGTGCTCTGGTCGCTCGCGAGCTTCGGGGTCGCCATGAGGATCTTCCGCTGGCAGTGAGCCGGCCGGACCCGGCACCCCGATCTCAACGAAAGGGCGCTCGAGGCGTCGTGCGCCTCGAGCGCCCTCTCCCGGGCCCGATCGTGCCGGGTCGGAGTTCGATCAGAAGGTGTAGGCGGCCGACAGGCCGATGAAGGCGCCGGGATCGGCGTCCCAGGTCCGCTCGTTGTTGCCGTCGCGATCGGAGATGCGGTACTCGCGGAGGAGATCGACACCGACGGTGAGGCCGACCTCGAGATTCTCGACGCCCTTCCAGGTCGCGGTCAGGGCCAGCGGCAGGCGGAACTCCTGGGCGATGCCGTCGTTCTTCGGACCCTCGTCGGAGAGCCGGAAGCGGCGGCCGTCGAAGCCGATGCTGAGCTCGAACTCCCAGGCCGGCTCGGGCTCGTAGCTCAGCTGCGCGCGGGGACCGAAGAGCGCGAAGCGCCACTCATCGTCGATCTGCCAGTCCAGGTAGAGACCGGGAAAGACCAGGAGGTCCTCCTCGAAGCGCGCGAGCAGGGCCACGCCGAGGCCGGCGCGGAAGTTGTCGCTGCACTGGGAGCCCACGCCCACCATCGTGAAGGCCGACAGACCGTCGGTGAGTTCGGCGTCGTATTCGGCCGAGGCGCGGCCGTCGAAGAGGACGAGGCCGCCCCAGTTGCCGCCGAGCGCCTGGAGCAGCATGGCGCGCAGGCCGATCGAGTTCACCGAGCTCCAGGGCTGGTTCGAGCCGGCGAAGAAGGTGTTCCGACCGTCGAATTCGTACTCGCGGTGCTCGAAGTTCACTCCGAGTTCGAGCAGTGCGCCGCGCCAGACCGGGCCGCGGGCGCGCAGATCGATACGGTTCGACCAGACGTCGATCGACTCGCTCGGGCCGTCGAGGTCGGAGCCGAAGATGTACTGGCTTCGACCCGAGACCTCGAGCTCCCAGACGGCGCGCTCGAGCCGCGCATCCGGGCTCTCGGTCACGTCCATCAGTTCCGCGGATTGCTCCTGGGCCGAAAGGGGAACCAGGAAGGCGAGAAGCAGGGCGACGGTCGGAAGGCGGACGCTGGACGAACTCATGGTCTCTCTCCTCAGGGCTGCGCGAGGCTCTTTGTAAGTCCACGTCGGCCGATCGCCAAGCGGACGGCGAAATACCGGGGAGCGGAGCGAATTCCTTCGGGCGCGCCGTCCGGCCGGGTTTAAGTTCGAGGCATGACCGAACGCCCGATGTCCCGGATGCTCCTCCTCATGGCCGTCGCGATGCTCGGCGGATTCGTGGTGACGCTGGTGCTGGCCTGGCCGGACCCCGAGCCGCCGCCGCCGGGCCCGGATCTCCCCGGCCCGACGGACGCGAGCCTCGCGCGGGTCCTCCCCCACGAACGATCGGCGCACAGGGAGGCGAAGACCGGGGACGACCTCGAGGAAGCAACGCGGAGCAAGGCGGAAGCGGACGACCCCGGCTCGAGGGACGACGATGCGACCTCGATGCGGTCCCGCGCGACGCTCCTCGAGGTCGATCTCTTCGACGGTTTCGAGAGACTCGACGAGGACGATCGCCCCCGTTACGCGCTCGTCATGCGCCCGCGAACAGCGTCCGCCGAGACGCACGAGACGAAGGTCGTCCTGATCCACTCGGGCCGTAACCGCGTCGCGGGCTTCGCCCCCGGCGAATGGAGCGCGACGCTCGCCGGACTGCCGCTCGCGCCCCGTTCGGTTGCGCTGCGCGAGCGAGCGACCGAGCGGATCGTCTGGGACGAGAACGACCTGGTCCGGCCCGTGTTCCGCCCTTTCCGCCTGATCGGCTTCGACCCCTGGGGCGAGCGATTGACCGGGCTGCGCCTGGCCCTCGAGGGCCCGCGGGACTCGACCATCGACATCGCGCCGATCGCCGATGGTTCAGGGGACCTCGATCTCCTCGTCGGACCGGTCTGGGAGGCCCTCCTCGTGACCTGCCCCGGCTACGCTACGGTCTCACTTCGTGAGGCGACCTATCTGGCCCCGGCGGGAGCCTTCATCGGTCACGATCCCGAGCCGGATCGAGAGCGCATCGTCCGGCGCCGCCGCGGCCTCGGCGTCGTCTTCCACTAGGCCGCACCGGGGCTCCGGTTTTGGCGCCGGACCGGAGCCGTCGGACTGGTAGGATCGAGCCATGGACGAGCCGAGACGAGTCCGCCTGCCGCTCATCGCCCTGGTGATCGCGATCGCGATCCTCGTCCTCCTCGTCGTCCTGCGCTGGACCAAGAGTCCGGCGACCGGGCCGGGACCGGATCTGCTCGGGCCGCCCCTCGTGACGGCGGGCGACGATCTCGGTCCCCCCTTGCAGGCCCATCGCAACGCCGGTCGGCCGCCGGTCATCGGCGAGGGCAGCACGCTGCCGGTGCGAGAGAGCGCGGCCGAGTTGCCGCCCGACGGGCGCGGTGGTCTGAACTGGCGCAGGCCCGAGGAGCCGAGCGACGACCTCCTCGAGGACAGGACCGGCAGCCTGGTCGTCGAGCTCGGCCGGTCACCCCTCCGCGACGGCGAGAGCGATCGACGCTACCTGCTGGTCATGATCCCGCTCACCGGCCTCGACGCCTGGACGCAGAGCCGCCTGGTCACCGTCGAGGGCGGCCTCAACACGATCGACGGTCTCCCCGCGGTGGACTGGGCCTGCCGCCTGGTCGGCGAGCGGACGACCGAGACGATCGAGATCAAGGCGGACCGGGATGCCCGCCTCCTCCGGGAGTTCTTGAAGCTCGCTTCCTTCCGGCCGCTCCGGGTCGAGGCGCGGAGCCCGGACGGACTCGCGATCTCCGGTCTCCGCCTGCTCCAGACGGGCCGCGCCCTCGAGGGCGAGATCCCGCCGCTCGAACTCCCCGCCCTCGACGCGAAGGGCCGTACGACCTTCCTCTGCGGACCGGACGAGGACGGGCTGCTCCTGGCCGCGCCCGGCTGGCTGCCGGAGGACCTGGAAGCGGCCCGCGAGACGGTGATCGAGCTCGCGGCCGATCCGAGCGCCCGGCGCGACCGCCCCGTGACCGCGCGCTTCCGGCGACCGAGCGCGCGGCTCCTGCTACGTCTCCTTTCCGAGACCGCGGAGGCCGCGCCCCTCCTCACCGTCCGCGCGTTCTTCGTCGCCGGCGACTCCGATCCCGAGGTCCTGAGCCGGGCGCAGGGACGCCGGGCGGGCGACACTCCGATCGCGGCCCGCCTCGAGGAGAGGGGGCTCGTGCTCGACCTGCCTCCGGAGACCGTCGGTCGCCTCTTCGTCGCGGCGAAGGGTCTTCGCAGCGAGGGTCGGATCGAGATCGAGACCGGCCCGGCGGGATCGGAGCAGGAGTTCGAGGTCCGCCTGGTCGCATCCCGGTCCCTGCGCGGCAAGGCCGTCGCCGCGAGCTACCGCGAGTACCGGAGCTGGACCCGTCGCCGGGTCTGCTACGGCCCGCTCGACGACTGGTTCACGCGCATCCGACCGACCCGGCTCGGCGGCTACCTGATCGAGAACGCCTCGCGCGACCGCTTCGGCATCGGCCGCTTCGAGAGATCCGATTCCTCGGGCGCCACGATGGTCTGGCCGGGAGCGAAATCGATCTGATCGCCCATCAGCCCGACGCGTTCTCCCCTCTGCTCGAGGTACACGAGGAAACCCTCCGGATCGCACATCCAGTCGTGGCTGACGTAAGCGCGTCCCGCGCGGAGCGCGGCCCGGATCGCCGGCTCGGTGAGCTCCGGCGCCAGGACGTGCGTGCTCACGTTCCGGAAGGAGCGGTAGTAGGGATCGAAGTCGAGCCGGACGACGATGTCGCCCGCGGAGCGTCCCTTCAGGAGCTCGGCGATCCCCGGCGCCATCTCCGCC
>JBFIHP010000020.1:0-13786 GCA_041601735.1 Planctomycetota bacterium
CTCTTCTTCGGCAAGGCCGAGTGCAGCCTCTGCCACGTCGGCGAGAACTTCACGGACGAGCTCTACTGGAACGTCGGGATCGGCATGAACGCGGCGGCTCCCGACCGCGGCCGGGAGGAACACAGCAAGGACGAGAAGGACCGCGGCGCCTTCCGGACTCCGACCCTCCGCAACGTCGCGCTCACCGCCCCTTACATGCACGACGGCAGCCTCCGGACCCTGAAGGAGGTCGTCGCGCACTACAACGTCGGGGGCATGCCGAACCGCCGGCTCTCCGATCGGATCCGGCCTCTCGGACTGAGCGAGCAGGAGATCGCGGATCTCCTGCTCTTCCTCGAGGAGGGCCTTTCGGGACCGGTACCCCGGATCGAGCCACCCCTTCTGCCCTGATCGCCCGCGGCAAGCTTGGCGCCCGACCGGACTTCGAGAACGGTCGAGCGCCCGCCTTGCAGCCGCCATTCGGCTGGCTATCGTCCGAGGTGAGCCGCGCGGGACGTTCGCGAGGCCCGAGACGGAACCGGACGGCATGCGAGAGATGAAACAGATCGAACTCGAGATGCTCGCGCAGCCGGACGACGTCACCTGCGGGCCGACCTGCCTCGCGGCCGTCTACCGCTACTTCGACGACCCGCTCCCCCTGAACGACGTCATCGCCCAGGTCCCGCAGCTCGACACCGGGGGCACCCTCGGCGTCCTTCTGGGCTGCCACGCCCTGGAGCGCGGCTACCGGGTGCTCATGCACCCCTACAACCTCAAGATCTTCGACCCGACCTGGTTCCGACCGGGCGCCGCCCCGCTCGCCGAGAACCTCCGGGCCCGGATGGTGGCGGTGAGGCGCCCGCGGATCCGCGCGGCGATCCCGGCCTACCTGCGCTACCTCGAGCTGGGCGGCCGGGTCGAATGGGAGACCCTGCGGCCCTCGCTTCTCCGCCGACACCTGGAGCGCGGCTTGCCCATCCTCACCGGACTCAGCGCGACCTACCTCTACGACGACGCCCGCGACGACCCCTTGACCAACGAACCCGACCCGATCGGCGGCGCGCCCTCCGGGCACTTCGTCACCCTCTGCGGCTACGACAGCGAGAGCGGAAACGTGGAGATCGCCGACCCCTGGAGCGCCAATCCGCACTCCCGGACCCTCCACTACCAGATCGGAATCGAGCGAGTTCTCGGCGCCATCCTACTGGGCGTCATCACCTACGATGGTAACCTCATCGTCATCGAACCCGCCTGAGGCGTTCATCTCGATCGTCATCGGGAGCTCGGCGGGGACGACGACGCGCATGCTCCCGCCTCGCCCGCGAGGGCCGGGATTGAAAGGACTCGCACGTGGCCAGCATCCTCATCGTCGATGATCCCAAGCTCTGGCCCTTCGCGATCCCCGGACTCCCGGTCGTGGCCTCGAAGGAGTACCTGACCGACCCCCAATGGAGCTCGGCCAGGAACCTCAAGGTCTTCAACCTCTGCCGCTCCTATCGCTACCAGGGGAACGGTTACTACGTCTCCCTTCTCGCGGTCGCGCGCGGACACACGCCGATCCCCTCGCTCCAGACCATCCTCGACATGCGCTCGCGCACCATCCTCGGCATCGTCGACGAGGACCTCGAGGACACGATCCAGAAGAACCTCGGCCGCCTGAAGTCCGACAAGTTCGAACTCTCGATCTACTTCGGCAGAAACCTCGCCCGGCGCTACGACCGCCTGTCGCGGAGTCTCTTCGCCCAGTTCCACGTGCCGCTCCTGCGGGCCACCTTCGCCCGGAGCGACAAGTGGCACCTCACCGGGATCGCACCGCTCTCGGCGCGTCGGATCCCCGACGGGCACCAGTCCTTCGTCATCGAGTCGGCGCGGGAGTACTTCGCAGCCAAGCGACCGCGCGGACGCAAGTCGCGGCCCTCGCGCTTCGACCTCGCGATGCTGGTCAAGCCGGACGATCAGCACGCCCCGTCGGACGAACGCGCTCTGAAGCGCTTCACCAGGGCCTGCGACGAGCGCGACATCCGGGTCTTCCGGATCACCAAGGACGACTACTCGAGCCTCCCCGAGTACGACGCGCTCTACATCCGCGAGACCACGCAGGTGAACCACCACACCTTTCGCTTCGCTCAGCGAGCCGAGGCCGAGGGTCTGGTCGTGATCGACGATCCCCAGTCGATCCTGCGCTGCACCAACAAGGTCTACCTCGCCGAGCTCATGACACGACTCCGCATCCCGCAGCCCAGGACGCTCGTCGGACATCGCGAGAACCTGGACGACATCGCGGGCGAGATCGGGCTACCCTGCGTGCTGAAGTCGCCGGACAGCGCCTTCTCCCAGGGGGTCCTGAAGGCGCGCGACGAGGACGAGCTCCGCGCGAAGGCGATGAAGATCCTCCAGGATTCGGACCTCTTCGTCGCCCAGGAGTTCATGCCTACCGACTTCGACTGGAGGGTGGGCATCCTCGGCCGGAAGCCGCTCTGGGTCTGCCGCTATCACATGGCCCCCGGCCACTGGCAGATCATCAACGCCGAGAAGAAGGGCAACGCGCGCTACGGCAACGTCGAGGCCCTGTCGATCGACGAGGCGCCGCCGCGCGTCCTGCGGATGGCCCTGAAGGCCGCCAACGCGATCGGCGACGGTCTCTACGGCGTCGATCTGAAGGAGTCCGGAAAGCGCATCGTCGTCATGGAAGTGAACGACAACCCGAACATCGATGCCGGTCTGGAGGACAAGATCCTGGGTATGGATCTCCACCATCGCATCGCCCAGGTCTTTCTCGAGAGGATCGAGGCCAAGAAGGCCGCGAAGACGCGATGAGTTCAAGCCATCTCAAGCTGTTCCAGGCCTACGGAATCGAGGTCGAGTACATGATCGTGGACGCCGAGACCTACGCGGTCCGGCCGCTCTCCGACCAGATCCTGAAGGCCATCGCCGGGAGCTACGTCGCCGAGGTCGAGATCGACGAGCTGGCCTGGTCGAACGAGCTCGTCCTCCACGTCATCGAGCTGAAGACCAACGGGCCGCGCCCGCAGCTGCGCGGCCTCAACGCCGCCCTCCGGCGCGACCTGAAGCGGATCGACGAGCTTCTCGCCGGACACGGCGCACGCCTCATGCCCGGCGGCGCGCACCCCTTCTTCGATCCCGAGACCGAGACCAAGCTCTGGCCTCACGACTACAGCCCGGTCTACGACAGCTACGACCGGATCTTCTCCTGCAAGGGCCACGGCTGGGCCAACCTGCAGTCGGTCCACATCAACCTGCCCTTCTCCGGCGACGAGGAATTCGGTCGTCTGCACGCCGCGATCCGCATGGTCCTGCCCCTGCTCCCGGCTCTTGCCGCCAGCACCCCGCTCATCGACGGCAGGATCGCGCCCAACCTCGACCAGCGCCTTGCCGTCTACAAGACCAACGCCCGCGCGATCCCGAGGGTCAGCGGACGCGTCATCCCCGAGCCGGTCTTCAGCGCGGCGAGCTATCAGACCGACCTGCTCGAACCGATCTACCGCGACATCGCTCCGCACGATCCCGAGGGCATCCTCCAGCACGAGTGGCTCAATTCGCGCGGCGCCATCGCGCGCTTCGATCGCATGGCGATCGAGATCCGCGTGCTCGATTCACAGGAATGCCCCAGCGCCGATCACGCGATGTGCGCCCTGGTCATCGCGCTCGTGCGCGCCCTGGTCGAGGAGCGCTGGCTTCCGTTCGAGCGGCAGAAGGGCTGGTCGGTGGAACCCCTTGCCGACATCTTCGACGCCGTGCTGGCGAAGGGCGACGAGGCGATCATCTCCGACCCCGACTATCTCGAGCACTTCGGTCTCCGGGGGCGCGAGGGGATCGACGCCGGCGCGATCTGGCGCCACCTGCGCGCCGAGCTCGCCCCCGACGTCGAGGACGAGGTCGCGGAGGCGATGCGGGTCATGACGGACGAGGGCCCGCTCGCCCGCCGCATCCTGAAGCGGGTCGGCAAGAACCCCGACCGCGCGAAGCTCGTCGCCCTCTGCCGTGAACTCGCGAATTGCCTTTGCGAGGACCGTCAGCTCCGCTGAAGGAGGCGATTCGCGGCGCAACCCGGCTCCGAAGAGGACCGTCCCCGGCGCCCGAGGCGAGGGGTCAGGCGGGGTCAGTCCTCGAGGCTTGCCCGGACCGCCTGCACGACGTTCTCGCGAAGGCCGGCCCAGAGATCGGGGTCGCCCAGCGGATGGCGCTGGTTCAGTTCCAGGGTGAGGACCCGGAGCGGCCTGCTCGCGAATTCCTGCCTCAGGCTGCGATCGATGCCTTCCTCCAGGCCCGAGTAGGGCCGGTTGATCGCGATCCGAAGGCCCGGGTCGCGACCGGAGAGCTCGCGACGCAGGGTCTCGGCCAGCTCGCGATCGCAGGGGCGATCGGGGTCGATGAGAAGACCGATGTCGATGTCCCGCACGCGACCCTCCCAGACGGGCGTGAAGCTGTGGATCGACAGGAAGGCGGCCCGGCCGCCGCTCACGAGCGCGGCGACGATCAGCTCGCGAAGGCGCTGGCGGTGCGGCCGCCAGTATCGGTCCAGGAGGCGCCGGCGGTCCTCCTCCCCGAGTTCGAATGCCTCGCCCGTGAACAGGGTCCGGCCGTCTTCGTCCCGGTTCAGGTCGATCAGGAGCCGGGTGACGGTCTCCGCCGCGAGCGGCGCATCGAGCGCGGATGACAGGTCCTCGGCCAGCTCCAGCGCGCCATGGTCGAGACCGCGATGGCTGTGCAGCAGCTCGTCGGCGCCTCGCCAGCGTGATCGCCAGGCGGCCGGGATCTCGCAGCCTCCGTGCTCGCAGCTCAGGATCAGTTCGCCCATGCCGACCTCAATCGATGCCCTGATCCGGGTCCTGGACGGTCAGGCCGACCTCCTGCCCGTGGGAGAGTTCGAGCGTGTGACCGTCGGGGTCGCGGAGGAAGGCCCAGTAACCCACGGGATAACCCGAGTCCTCGGGTTCTCGGGCGAGGACGCCCTCGGCCCGGGCGAGTTCCACCAGACGATCGACCTCCGCGCGATCGGCGCAGCCGACGCCCAGATGGGCAAAGGGACCGAGCCTGGTCTCGATCGTCTCCATCTCGATCAGGACGATGACGAAGGGACGGCTGCGATCCGACAGCCAGACGACCTCGCGGCCGTCGTCCTCGCCCCTGCGCCGATGGACGACCTCCATCTTCGCATAGCACCGGTAGAAAGCGATGCTGCGCTCCGCCTCGCGGATGGGAAGGGCGACGTGGGTCAGGCCGATGTCGGTCATCGCGAAGCTCCTCGGGCCGGGCCCTCCGGCCCGACCATCATCCTCGGCGCGACGCTCACGGCGTGAACCGTCGCGGGACGAAGGGCAGCTCCTGCACCTCGACCTCGAAGATCTCGTCCCCGGCCCGACCGATCAGCGCCGTGCCCGCGGCGAGATGATCGCGCTGGACGTAGCCGAGGGCGATCGGCGCCTCGAGATGCGGCGACCAGACGCTCGAGGTCACGCGGCCGACGGTCTTGCCCTCGCGGGTCTCGAGCACCGTCTCCGGGGGCATCAGGCTCGTCGTGCGCAGTCCGCGCAGGCCCTTGTTCGCCTGACCGTAGGTCTTCATCCGGGCGACCGTTTCCTGGCCGACGTAGCAGCCCTTGGTGTAGCTGACGGCGTGCGGGATGCCGCACTCGGGCGGCAGGTTCCGGCCGTCCATGTCGCGGCCCCAGACCGGTGTGCCGGCCTCGATGCGGAGGATCTCGAAGGCCTCGCTGCCGCCGGGACGGATGCCGCGGCCGAGGAGTTCGCGCGCGAGCCGGGCCAGCGTCGCGACGGGCGCGGCCAGCTGATGGCCGCGTTCGCCGGTCTCGGCCCTCGCCGACACGACGACGGCCTCGCCCCCGAAGGTCGCCCGGACGAAGGCGTAGGCCGGGAGATCGGCGAGGCCGTCCCCGGCGAGCAGTTCGCCCAGGCAGTCCGCGGCCTCCGGGCCGACGACGAGGAGCCGCCGCTCGCCGTCGAGCCGCTCGATCTCGAGGTCGTCCAGCATCGCGAAGGGTGCGAACCGGCGGGCGAGTTCCGCGCCCATGCCGCGCTCGACCTCGAGCAGGACCGAGTTCGCGTCTTCGACCTGCACGACGACGTCGCTGATCATGCGGCCCTTGGCGTCGAGATGCGTGGCGTAACAACCCGCGCCCGCACCCAGACTCGCGATCTCGTTGCTGAGCTGGCCCTGGAGCACGCCGCGGACCTTGTCGCCGCGAATGCGCAGGAAGTCGCGTGCGCTGCGATCGATTAGGACGGCTCCCGCCCGGGCGGCACGGGCCTCGGCATCGGCATCGCCGAAGTGAAGAGGCGCCCCGTGTTCGTCCGAGATCCTGGCCTTGCGCGCCCGCCAGAGCTCGTCGAGGCTCGCGTCCGGATCGGTCATCCATCGACTCCTGAAAACAGCAGGGAACGGCGGCCGGCTTCCGGACGCCGTCGCGGCAGCTTATCATGACCGCTCCAGATCTTGACCGCGAGCCCGACATGAGCGCCAGCGAAACCGTCATCTACCTCGACTACAACGCCACGACTCCGATCGACGAGCGCGTGTTCGAGGCGATGCTCCCCTACCTGAAGGAGAAGTTCGGCAACGCCGCCAGCCGGACCCACGCCTACGGCTGGGAGGCCGAGAAGGCGGTCGATGAGGCCCGGCGCCAGGTGGCGGGGCTGATCGGCGCGCGCCCGGCCGAGATCGTCTGGACCAGCGGCGCCACCGAATCCACGAATCTCGCGCTCAAGGGCCTGGTCGAGGGCCGGACCTCGAAGCGCAACAGGATCGTCAGCCTGACCACCGAACACAAGGCGACCCTCGACACGGCGAAGCACCTGGGCGCGCAGGGACTCGACGTGGTCTTCCTGCCCGTGGGTCAGGACGGGCTCCTCGACCTCGATCGCCTCGACGAGACGATCGGCGACGACACTCTCGCCGTCTCGGTGATGCAGGTGAACAACGAGACCGGCGTGATCCAGGACGTGGCGAGGGTCGGCGCGCTCTGTCGCGAGCGCGGCGCCTTCTTCCACTGCGACGCCGCCCAGTCCTTCGGCAAGCTGCCGATCGACGTGGAGGCCATGAACATCGACCTTCTGAGCTGTTCCGGGCACAAGATCTACGCGCCCAAGGGGGTGGGCTTCCTCTACGTCCGCTCACGCGACCCGAAGCCCCGTATCCTCGAGCAGATCAACGGCGGCGGCCACGAGGGCGGTCGCCGCTCGGGCACCCTCGCGGTCCCCCTCATCGTGGCCCTCGGGCGGGCCGCCGAGGTGGCGGGCGAAGGCATGGTCGAGGAGGACCGCCGCCTCCGGCGTTTGCGAGATCGCCTGCTCGCCGAACTCCGCGCGACGATCAGCGGCCTGGAGGTCAACGGCTCGCTCGAGCATCGCATCGCCAACAATCTCAACGTCAGCATCCCGGGCATCGAGAGCGAGGCCCTTCTGATGTCCATGCCCCGGCTGGCCGTCAGCACCGGCAGCGCCTGCAACTCCAGCCAGGTCGAGGCCAGTTACGTCCTCCGGGCGATGGGCCTCGCCGAGGCGCGCGGCCTTTCGGCGCTACGCTTCGGCCTGGGGCGTTACACTTCCGAGTCCGAGCTGGACGAAGCTGTTATCATCGTGAGCGAGGCGGTCACCGGGCTCCGCGCCCTGACCCGCCCCTGAACAGGACCCGAAGACACGGAGAGCCATGAGCTTATGATGATCGTGACCGACAAGGCGGCGGCCAAGATCAAGAGCCTCGTCGAGGCCGAAGATCGCGATCCGGCCGATGGACTGCGTATCGGCGTGACCGGCGGCGGTTGCTCCGGATTCCAGTACGTGATGGAGATCGGCGGCGTGAAGGAGGGCGACCAGGTCTTCCAGAACGGCCCCGCCCGGGTCTTCATCGATCCCAAGAGCCTGCTCTTCGTGGACGGCTCCGCCATCGACTACAACGACGGCCTCACCAACGCCGGCTTCGTGATCCAAAACCCGAAGAGCACAGGGACTTGCGGCTGCGGACTGTCCTTCTCCGTGTGACCGATTTTCTGCCCGGAGGGACTTGAACCGGTCGGTGCCGGAGCTAAGATCCCGGCACAAATCGCGGGTGTAGCTCAGTGGCTAGAGCGTTGCCTTGCCAAGGCAAATGTCGTGAGTTCGAATCTCATCACCCGCTCTACGAGGCCCGCAGGTCATGGACCTGCGGGCCTTCTTCGTGCCCCGACCCGGCAGAAGCGACTCGAGCTCGGACCCGAAGATCGCGGAGGCCGGGGCTGCCCGCGCCGCGGCGGGCCAGGTCGCGGCGCGGCTCGCTCGGTGCCGGTCTCGCGTCCCCGCGCGGTAGCGATCCGCGCGCCGGCGGAGACATCAGGCGAAATCCGGGGTCTTGCGTCCTCGGGCGGACCGCCCGATCTCCGGAGGGCCTCGGGGCTTGTGAACCTGGGCGACCCGGAGGATCCCACAGCCGACCGACCTCGACGTATCGAAGCTCGCAGTCGATACTGGCGGGGCCGCCCCTTGCCCCGTAGTCTCGGGACGGAGGATCGAGTCGATGCTTTTGGCCCTGGAAGACCGCGAGGTCCTGGTCCTCGTCATGGCCCTGATCGCGCTCGTCGCGCTGATCCGGGTGCGCCGGCAACTGGGTGAGACGGGACCTCTCATGATCGCGGCCGTCTCCGCCCTCGGCCTGGCCCTGGTCGCGACGAACCTCGAGGAGGTCGTCACGGGACCCGCGGCCGACGGCGCCAATGTCATCGAGCACGTCGCCTATCTCGCCCACACCGTCCTCCTCCTCGTCTGGCTGGTTCGCGTCCGCCGTCGGAGCCTGGCGCCATGAACCTGATCGCCACCATCGAGCTGGTTGCCCTGTTCATCGCGCTCGCGGGGGTGACGATCCTGCTCGCCCCGCGTGAGCGACGCCGCCAGGGGCCCTTCGGACCGATCCTCCTGGCCTTGCTCGTCGTGGCCGCCCTGCTCCACCTCTTCGACTACCTCGAATGGCGAGGCAACGCCTCGGCCGACCGGCTCGGCGACATGGTCCGCATCGTCATCCCGATGCTCTGGCTTGCGCTCGCCTTCGACGCCTACAGGAGCGCACGCGCCGAGGAGAGCGCGAACCGGGTCGAGCAGTTCCGGCTCATCCTCGAGCAGACGAATCTGCCGACCATCCTCATCGACGAACACGGTCAGATCCTCGACTGCAGCGACAGCTTCCTCTTCCGCAGCTCACGCCTGCGCGAGGAACTCGTCGGACGCCGGGTCCGTGACGTCGGCAGCCTGCCGCGGGCGGCGATCGAGGAGGCCTGGAAGCGGGCACTCGATTCCGACGGCGCCGTCGGTTCGCCCGCGACCAGGAGCGTGATCTGGGCGGGTGAGGAGGAGATGATCGACTGGGTTGCCCAACGTTGGCTCGACCCGGCGACAGGGAAACCGGCCGGCGCCAGCGTCGTCCTGAGCATCGCCGAAACCGCGCGTACGGCGGCCGAGGAGAAGGCCGAGGCCGAGGCGCAGACCCAGGCCTTCGCGGCGCCGGAGGCCGAGCGAGCCGCGCGGAAGAACGAGCCGGACCGGGCGGCGGCCCACGACCTCGCCAACTTCCTGCAGATCATCACCGGCCAGGCCGAACTCCTGGCCTTCGACCTCGACATCCAGCATCGGCAGCGCGCCCTCTCGATCTCGCAGGCCGGGCGCACGGCCTTCGAACTGGTCCGCGCACTCGCCACGCCCGGGCGCCGGGAACCGCTGCGTCGCAGCCCGGTCGATCTCGTGGATCTCCTCGGGAGCACGGTGACCCTCCTCGAACCCACGCTCCCTCCGAACGTCCGCCTCCTGTTCGAGAACCTCGCCGAACATCCCGTCGTCCTCGGCGATCGGGTCCGACTGCAACGCGTGCTGGTGAACCTCATCCTGAATGCGAAGGACGCGATGCCGAGGGGCGGCGCGATCGTCGTGCGCCTGGGCGTCCGCGATTGCGAGGCCAAGATCCAGGTCCTCGACGAGGGTCAAGGCATCGACGAGGAGACCAGGGAGCGGATCTTCGAGCGCTACTTCACGACCAAGCCCGCCGGCCAGGGCAGCGGCGTCGGCCTGACCCTCGCCCGCGAGATCCTGCGCGAACACGGCGGCGACGTTCAGCTGGTCCGGACCTCGGAGTCAGGCAGCGAGTTCCTGCTCACGCTGCCGCTGACGGTCGAGGAGCACATCGAGTTCTGATGCCGTCCCGCCTCAGAGGAAGTACCGTGAGAGCCGCGGGCCGCGCTGGTGGGCGTAGTGGTTCACCTCGCCTTCCCCGTAGATGCGATCGGTCGGGCCGCAGAGTCGTTCGTAGGCCATCTTGCAGATCGGCTGACCGTGGCGGAGGACGAGGTCGTCGTCGTAGGGCCTGACCTCGAGCACCGCCGGCGTCCCCTGCAGTTCTCCCACCCGCCCGAAGCCGAAGCCCGGATCGAAGAAACCGGCGTAGTGAGCCCGGAACTCGCCGGCCGTGGTCTCGAAGGGCAGCATCTCGACCGCGAACTCGGTGGGGACCCGGACGTACTCGAGCGTGCTGAGGATGTAGAAGTGCTCCTTCATCAGCAGCAAACGCTCGTGCCGGGGTCGCGGGATCGCATCGAAGAAGTCGGCGGGATCGGCCTTCTCATCGGCGTCCAGGATGATCGGGTCCGGAGACTTCTTGGCGACGTAGCCCACGAGATCCTGGTCGAGATCGATCGACATCAGCAGGCCCTGGTCGATCACGGCCTCGTCGGCGCCGATCGCGCCGCCTCTCTTGTCGTAGAGCAAGGGCTTCTCGGCCATGAGAGCGCTCAGGTCGTCGTCGCCGAGGATGGCGCGCTGACCGTAGAATATGGCCTGATTGAGCGAGACGCCGGCGCGGACGCGGACGTCGAAGGACTTCGGGATCACCTCGATCCAGAGATCGCCGGCGTAGCCGCGCCGGTGCTTCTCGTAGCGCGGGTTGCCGTCGCTGAGCGTGCGGGTCTGCAGATCGATGCGTCCGATGCTGCTCTTGTTGTTCGTGTAGGCACCGATGCCGGGCGGCAGGTCGAGCGACTCGTTCAGGCGGATGAGATAGACGCCGCCGCGATCGAGGTAGCAGGGCTCGGCGAGATCGAGGGGCCGCGCCCGGAAACCGGCGATGATGTCCCGGACCCTCTCGTTGCGCAGCGGAAGGATGGAACCCGGGAGCTTGTAGGCTTCCTCCGAGAGCGTGAGATCGAGGCTGGCCGGCTGGAACTGACGGTCGGCGAGGCCGGCTGTGGAACGGATGTGACCGCGTTCGGCGAGTTCGCGCAACAGCGCCGTAGTCAAGGCGCCACGCAGATCGGCAAAGGGATTCGGTGCTTCGGCCAAGGTCTCGTCCAAGGTGAGGGGCGGCGGGACCGGTCGCCCCGCCGCCCCCCTCGGGTCTCAGAGAAGGATCAGGAGCAGCCCATCGAGCTGCCGCAGTTGAGGCACTTGTAGCAGGCGCCGTTGCGCACGGTGATGTGACCGCAGAGATCGCAGAAGGGTGCATCCGACTGGGCACCCTGCATGCCCCGGCTGAAGCCGACCGAACCCGGATCGAGCGGCCGCTCCGTCGCCTTGGGCTGCTCGATCTTGAGGTCGAGGATCTCGGTGCTGGCCTGATCGACGTTCTTGCGGATCTGCTCCTGGCGCTCGCGTTCGGACTCGTTCGCCTTGAAGACGTCCTCGCTCTTCTCGGTCTTGTCGAGCACGTGGACGAAGTCGGTGCGGCCGAGGTACTCGAAGCCGAGCAGGCGGAAGATGTAGTCCACCACGCTGGTCGCGAACTTGATGTTCGGGTGGTTGACCGGGCCCTGCGGCTCGAATCGCGTGAAGGTGAAGACGTTCACGAACTCCTCGAGCGGCACGCCGTGCTGCAGCCCCAGCGAGATGGCGATGGCGAAGCAGTTCATCATGCTGCGGAGAGCGGCGCCCTCCTTGTGCATGTCGATGAAGATCTCGCCGAGGGTGCCGTCGTCGTACTCACCGGTCCGAAGGTAGACCTTCTGGCCGTTGATCGTGGCCTCCTGGGTCGTCCCGCGGCGCCGCGTCGGCAGGCGACGACGCTTCAGGACCGGCTGGCGGCGCGCGATCTGGGCCTCGAGTTCCTTGATGCGGGCCTGGGCGGCCTCGAGCTCGCCGAGGACCTCCTCGGGCACGACCGTCGCCGAGACCGCCGTCTTCGACTTCGAGGACAGCGGCTGGCTGGCCTTGCAGCCGTCGCGGTAGAGGGCGACGGCCTTCAGTCCGAGGCGCCAGCTCTCGATGTAGGCGTCGAAGATGTCCTCCGAGCTCACCTCGTTGGGCATGTTGATCGTCTTGGAGATCGCTCCCGAGATGAAGGGCTGGGCCGCCGCCATCATGCGGATGTGACCGCGGTAGTGGATGAAGCGCTGGCCCTTGTTGCCGCAGCGATTGGCGCAATCGAAGACCGCGAGGTCCTGTTGCCGGAGGTGCGGCGCGCCCTCCACCGTCATCGTGCCGCAGATGTACTCGCTGGCGGCGTCGATCTCGTCCTTGGCGAAGCCGAGGTGCTGGAGCAGCGAGAAGCCGGACTCGTCGCGCTTCTTCACCGGGATCTTGAGGCGGGTGTAGAAATCCTCGCCGATGACGTGGACCGAGAAGGCCGACTCGATGTCGAAGGCGCCGCCCAGGGTGTTCTCGACCTTGTCGATGTCCTCCTGGCTGAGGCCTTTGGCCAGCAGCGACTTGCGGTTCACGAAGGGAGCACCGTCGAAGCTCTGGCTGCCGAGAACGTACTTCGAGATGTCGGTGATCTGCTCGCGCGTGTAGCCGAGGTTCTCGAGCGCGGGCACGACCGAGTTGTTCATGATCTTGAAGTAGCCGCCGCCGGCGAGCTTCTTGAACTTCACCAGCGCGAAGTCGGGCTCGACGCCGGTCGTGTCGCAGTCCATCAGCAGGCCGATGGTGCCGGTCGGTGCCAGCACCGTGGCCTGGGCGTTCCGGTAGCCGTGCTTCTCGCCCAGCTCGACGACCCGATCCCACTCCTCGCGGGCCGCGGCGAGCAGGTCCGTCGGAGCGTGCTCGTCCTCGATGCGCCCCGCCGCGTCGCGGTGCATCTTCATCACCTTGATGAAGGGCTCACGGTTCTTGTCGTAGCCCGGGAAGGGGCCCTTCGAGGCGGCCATTTCGGCCGAGGTGGCGAAGGCCGTTCCGGTCATGAGCGCGGTCACCGCGCCGCAGGTCGCCCGACCCTCGTCGCTGTCGTAGGGCTTGCCCGAGACCATGAGCATCGCGCCCAGGTTGGCGTAGCCGAGGCCGAGCGGCCGGTAATCGTGCGAGTTCTGGGCGATCGTCCGGGTCGGGTAGGAGGCCAGATCGATGATGATCTCCTGGGCGACGAAGAAGGTGCGGCAGGCGTGCCGGAAACCCTCGACGTCGAACTGCCCGTCGGGACCGAGGTACTTCATCAGGTTGATCGACGCCAGGTTGCAGGCCGAGTCGTCGAGGAACATGTACTCGGAGCAGGGGTTCGAGGCGTTGATGCGATCGGTGTTCGGGCAGGTATGCCAGCGATTGATGTGGGTGTCGAACTGGATGCCCGGATCGGCGCAACGCCAGGCCGAGTAGGAGATCTTGTCCATCAGGTCGCGAGCCTTGTAGCTGCTCTTGACCTTGCCGGTGGTGCGCTCGTGGGTCTGCCAGTCGCCGTCGTTCAGGACGGCCTCCATGAACTCGTCGGTCACGCGAACCGAGTTGTTCGAGTTCTGGCCGGAGACGGTGCGGTAGGCCTCGCCGTTGAAGTCGCTGTCGTAACCGGCCTCGATGAGGGTCTGGACCTTGTCCTCCTCCTTGGCCTTCCA
>JBFIHP010000021.1:0-13556 GCA_041601735.1 Planctomycetota bacterium
ACGAGCACGTCGTCGTCGCGGCCCGGGCCGGGAAGATCGAGCAGCCCCGCGGCCAGGGCGAGACGACCCGGTTCGGCCAGATCCTGGCGCGCATCCAGCCGCGCCAGGGCGCCGTCATCGACGTGGTCGCGCCGCTCTCGGGTCGGCTCAGCAAGGTCGAGGCCCGTCACGGCCTCGAGGTCGAGCAAGGCGCCGAGCTCTTCCGCATCGCCCCCGGAGGCGGTCAGATCGAGAACGCCCTCCTCGCCCTCGGCCGCATCGGCGATCCCGAGGACATCCCGGCGATGCAGTTCATCGCCGAGGGCCGCTTCAACGTCTCCGAACCCACCCGGCGCCTCGCCGCCCAGCTGATCGCCGGCCTCCGCGCCGCCGAGAAGAACTGACGGACGCTCGCTCGGAGGGACGCTCGCCGGGACCGGGCACGAGAAAGGCGCCGCGGGATGACCGCGGCGCCCGGCTGATGTTCGTCGTCCGGAGGGCTCAGAAGGGCAGGTTGCCGTGCTCGTCTTCCCATTCCTCGGTCGGGGTCATGACGATCGAGTCCCAGGGGCACCCGTCGAGGAGGATGTCCTCGGGGCCCTTGGTGATGCAGCGGCGGCAACCGATGCACTTCAGGGGATCGACCCAGATGTAGCCGGCCGGGTTGTCCTCGCTCTGGACGTGGATCATGCACTCGTCCACGGGGCAGAGCGGCACGCAGACGGGCGAGCCGCCGCAGCCGGTGCAGGAGTCGTGGATGACCGCGATCTCCTTCGGCTTCTTCTTGCGCTGGGTCTTCAACAGATCGGCCATGGCCGGCGGTCCTCCCCTGGGCTGAGTCTCGACAAGGATAAGCGCGCGACGGGCCCTGTCCACAGGGAATCGCCTGATTTCGCCCGCGAGCGGCCCTCAGCCGGCCCGCTCCTCGCGGGCGATGACGTCCACGAGCTCCTCGTGGACGTCGGCCTCGTCGAAGACGCCGCGGCACTGGAAGACCCGCTTTCCGCCCATGAACAGGACCAGAGCCGGCGGCTCGATGTGGCCATAACGCTCCTTGATTCCGTCATTTCGGTCGACGTTGACGAAGCCGACGCGGTAGGGAGGTCTCCGGCTCGCCATCTTCTCGACCTGCTGGACCATGCACTGGTCGCCGATGCTCCACTCGCGATAGAAATGGACGAGCACCGGCTCCTCGCTCGCGATCACGTCGCTCTCGAAGTCGGCGTCGGAGTACTCGCGAACCGTCTGCTTCTTCTTCTTGTTGAACCAGGCCAGCAGGAAGGCCGCAAGGAGCGGCAGCAGGACGAGCAGCCAGATGTTCGCGGCGAAGAACCCCTCCTGGCTGCGCGAGGCCGGCAAACGGGGCGGCTCGCCCTCGAGGAAGGCGACCGTGTGCGGCAGACTGTTCATTCCGACTCGAGCTCCGCGGCATGGACCCGTTTCAAGCGCAGCCAGCGCCGGAGCGTGAGGGCCCAGACGATCAGGACCGGCGCGAGGTAGACGACGATGCCCAGCCGGAGCCCCTCGGTCTCCAGGGCCAGGGGATCGCCGAGGACGAAGCTGGTCAGGAGGCCCGCGAGCGACCAGACCAGGAGCAGAAGGGGCGTGAAGCTGACGTAGCCCATCTCGCGCAGGAGCGTACCCTGCAGGACGCTCCAGGCGCCGAGGAACTGGGCGCCGAAGATCAGGAAGCCGAGCCCGCCGCCCAGCGCCGGATGGCCGGTGTAGCGGCTGAACAGGACGATCTGGAGCACGACGAAGATGGCGACCGGATTGACCTTGTAGAGGACCATGTCCCAGACGCGATCGTTGTACTCGCGGATCTCCTCCGGACTCCTCGAGGCCGGGGCGGCTTTTGGCGATCGGCTCATGACCGGCTATCCTAACGTCCGGACGCCCCGGTCAGGAGTCGATCACCGCGATCGCCGGCGCGCCCTGGCTCGCCGCGAAACGAACGAGACCCGCATGACCCCGCGCACGATCCCGATCCTCATCCTCGCGGCCCTCGCCCTCCTCGGCTGCGGCGACGATCCGAAGCCCTCCCGGCCGGGGGGCGGCGAGCGGGATCGCGGCGCCGCTCCGGAGAACAGGGTGCCCGCGACGGCGCCGCCGCGCCTCGACGCCCTGCGCCACGGCCGGGGCTGGCGGATCACGCTGAGCCCGCCTGATCGTCTGCCCGAGGACTTCGAGCCGGTGCTGGCCCTGATCGAGGATGGCGCCGGGCGGGAGCTGGCCCGCGACGACCGGGTCGAGGGGCCCCTCGACTTCACCATCGAGGCGCGCGGTCGCGTCCGCGGCGTTCTCGTCGATGCGCGGGGTCGCCGGCTCGAGGCCGAACTGGAACTGCCGTGAGCGATAGGCCGCGGACCCCTCCCCTGCTCTACTTCCTGGCCGCCCTCGTGGTGATCGGGATCTTCCTCGTCTGGCGCGAGAGCCGGGTCGCGGGCGAACGTCTGCAGACCCGCTGGGCGACCGAGCCGCTCGCCGCCGAGGCCATCGCGAGGAATCTCGAAAGCGATGACTTCGATCGGACAGGACACGCACTCGTCCAGCTCGCCGCTCGCCTTCGCGGTGCCCAGGGCGGCCTTCCCCCGGACTTCCTCGAGCCCCTCTGGCCGACCCTGGAGGGCATCGCGGCACGACCCGAGGCCGCGCTGCGCGAGCGACTGACCCCGGTCCTGGCCTACGCGGCAGACCCGCGGGCGACGTCCCTGCTCCAGGGCCTACTCCGCGATCGCGACGACCGGGTCGCCCTGAACGCGGCGATCGGCCTCGCCGCGCGGGGCGTCACCGACGGCGCCGCCCTCATCCGGGCCGCGATCGAGGGAACCCGCGGCGAGCAGGCCGAGCAGCGCCGATCCCTCCTGATGAGCTTCCGGCACGTCGCCGCCGAGGGCGACCGCGGCTTCCTCGAAAACGAGCTCGAGCGCGCTCGACTCGATCGCGACCGGGAGGCCGAAGCCTACTGCCTCGAGGCCCTCGAACGGCTCCGGAGACGCGACGCGTCGCCGCGGCAGCCGCGCTGAAAGGCGGCAGGATCCGGATCGTAGGGCGGGAACGCGGCCGGATCTCGTTGGGTCGGATGCCCCAAGGCGCTACAAGATGTCGGCCCGTTCCTTGCGGCGATGCCTGCGCTGGGCAGGCGATCGATGCGGGCCGGAAGCTGAAGCGAAACATGACCAGCCAAGACCCCACAGCTCGCCCGAGCGGCGAGAACCGTCTCGTCGCCGGCCTCGTCCGGCCCGAGCCGCGGCACATGCCGACCCTCTTCACCCTCATCCTCTTCTGGTGGCTGCTCGCGATGGGCGTGACGGTCGTCCTGCCCTACCTGCTCTACCGTCACACCGACGCGCAGCCCGAGAACCGGACGCTCGTGATCTGGTCGGTCATCTGCCTCGCCTCGACCCTCCACGGCGGCATGGCCTACTACGCCGGGTATCACAAGGGCGGCAAGGTCCGTGACTTCCTGATCGGCGCGATCCTCATGCCCTTCTCCTTCCCGGTCGTGGCCTGGCTGAACCGGAACGAGGAGACACGCCTTCCCGGCCCGCCGAAGGGCCTGATCAAGACCCTCGACCGCGGCGCCTTCGCGCTCGGCAACATCTGGTTCGGCATCGGCCAGCTGGTCGTGATGATCGGCTTCCTGCTCCGTGCGACGATCTACGAGAACCAGTTCTCGGACAAGGGCAACGAGGCCGCCTATGCCGGCTACTACAATCACCCCCTGATGGGCCTGCTCTTCGCCCTCTTCTTCGTCACGATCTTCTGCGCGACGATGCGGAAGTACCCCTTCCGCTGGCATCAGGTGGGCTGGCTCACCGTCCATTCCGGTCTGCTCATCATGATGATCGGCTGCATGATGATGTACTGGGGCAGCTTCTCGGGTTTCACGATCCTCTACGAGGGCGAGTCCACCTCCCTCGTCCGCGACAACGAGATCCGCGAGATCGCGGTCCAGATCCCCGCCCTCCAGTACAACGAGATCCACCGCGTCTCGGTCGACTACGACACCGAGAAGAAGGAGGTCGAGCAGATCATCCCGATCAGCGCCGAGCACAACGGCCGCACCGAGGACTACGAGATCGAGATCGATCGCTACATCTCACGCGGCGAGTTCTACACCGACATCGCGCCCTCGAACGACCCGCGCGACGGTGTCGGCATGAAGATCCGGATGACCGCCCCCGGCTTCGATCGCGAGGAGATCCTGCTCGAGCGGGGCAGCCGCAGCCGCTTCCAGATCGGCAGCCTCGACATCATGATCCAGGGCCTGCGCAGCGAGGCCTTCGTCGATTCGATCGGCCACAGGTACCGTGAATCCGAACGCGGCCGTGGTCGGCTCGAGGTCTTCCGCGGCGCCGAGAAGGTCGGCGAGGTCCCGATCCTGGTAGGCGACCCGGTCGGCGGTCCGCAGCAGGGCCGGGTGGTCGGATCCACCCCGATCATGATCGACGACGTCCGCCTCAAGGTCGAGCGCTACTTCGATCTCCTCACCCTCGACGGCGACGGCGCGCCGCTTGACTCCGCGCCGGGCGAGGCGCGCAGCCCGGGCCTCGCGCTGCGCCTGAGCGGCCAGAGCGGCGACGCCCTGGTCAACGTCAGCTCGCTCTTCAGCACGCAACCCGTCCCCTCGGACAACGTCTACGGCCTGCGCTTCGAGTACGAGGTCCTGCACGAGATCGAGATCGGTACGGGCATGGCCCTGGTCACCCAGACGCCGCGCGACGGCTGGGTCATCGCGCTCGGCACGCGCGACGGCGTTCGCCGCGAGAAGCTCGAACTCGACCGTCCCTATGCCTTCGCCGACGACGCACCGATTCGCTTCACCGTCGAGAAGACGCTCGACCGCGCGCGGGTCGAGGAGGGCATCCGTCCCACGACGAAACGTCAGAACTTCCGGGCGCTGCGCTGCAAGGTCAAGCACGGCGACCTGAGCGAGACCATCTGGCTGGTGCACGGCATGCGCCAGCCCACCCAGGTCCGGGTCGGCGCCAAGCAGATCCTCCTGGACTACCGCTCGCGGCGGGTGGACCTGCCCTTCCAGCTCAGCCTGCTGGATTTCCGGCAGTTCGAGTACGCCAACAGCGGCAAGCCCGAGCGCTTCGAGACCAATCTCGTCCTTCGCGATCCGGCGAAGGAGATCGAGGAGGCCGTTCTCGTGGACATGAACCACCCTCTCGGCTGGGCCGGCTATCGTTTCTTCAACGGCAGCCCCCTGCTCGAGGAGCAGAACGCGCGCCGTGGCGTCCTGCTGCAGGTCGGGTCGAATCCCGGCTACCCCGTGATCATCGTGTCCTCGATCCTGATCCTGGCCGGCATCATCACTGTCTTCGGATTCAAGAAGTCGATCCGGGACTGGGACATGAGAAGGAAGAGGGCGGCCGAAGCCGCCTAGACTGGAGCAATCATGGCGAATCGCAACAAGCTCTATTTCGGACTCGGCGTCTTCGCGCTCGTCCTCATGGTCGTCCTGCTGATCTCGGTCATGGGGCACTACGAACGTTCGAAGCGCGGTGAGCGCGAACAGACCTACCGCGACCGCTTCGCGCAGCTCGAGGAACAGATCGCAGCCGAGACGCTCGACGCGCTCGAGCGGTTGCCGATGATGTACAAGGAGCGCGTCCAGCCCTTCGACTCGGTCGCGCGCTCGAAGATCCGCGAGATCACCGGGCGCCGCGCGGTGTTCGGGGTCGAACCGAGCCTCCTCTTCGCCTCGATGATCTTCGACGACGACTTCGATTGGGACACCACGCCCCTGTTCTTCGTCGAGGTCAAGCGCAACAAGGAGTGGCTCGGAGTCGAGAACATCGACTCGCGCGCCTCGCTGGGCCAGATCAGGAATTCCCAGAAGCTGATGGCGGGACTGAACGAGGCCCGAGACAACAGCCAGAAGGGCCTGGTCAGCGTGGCCGACAACGAGGTCTTCCGCCTCTTCGGCGAGTCCCACCAGGCGCAGCAGCGCTTCGCCGACCTGCTCCTCTTCGTGCCGCCCTCGCCCGATCAGCTCCGCTCGGAGACGCCCGACTTCCAGGACTGGCACCTCGTCGACGAGCTGGCCACCACGGGCCACGACCCGGCCAAGGCCAAGAAGTTGAAGGACGCCTTCAAGGCGCTCAAGAAGAGCTGGACCGCCCGCGACAACGAGGCGATCGTCGCGGCCGTCGGCGAGATGAAGGGCGCGATGACGGAGATGGGAGCGAAGCTCCTCCCGAGCGACGACGACGTCGCGCTCGAGATCAAGTTCAACCAGGTGAAGCCCTTCAACTACGCGTCCTGGCTCTTCTTCGCCACGGCCGTCTTCGGTCTGTTCTCGCTGGCCTTCTCGATGCGCGCCCTGCGCGGACTGGCGCTCGGCGTCGGCACGCTCGGCTTCGCCCTCATGGGCTGGGGCTTCTACGTGCGCACCTCGCTCGGCTTCGGAGTCAGCATCACCAACCTCTACGAGTCGATGGTCGCGGTCGCGGCCCTGGGCATGCTGGTCGCCGTGGTGGTCGATTTCTTCCGCGGCAGCGCCTGGACGACGACCTTCGCCGGTCTCGGCTCCTTCGTGGTCCTCCAGGTGGTCGATCTGAACAGCGTGAAGTTCTCGGACGGCATCGGCGGCACCATCGCCGTTCTCGCCAACAACATCTGGGTCCACATCCACGTGCCGATCGTGATGCTGGCCTACGCCTGCTACTTCATCGCCTTCCTGATGGCGATCGTCGGCCTCCCCTGGGTCCTCGCCGCGGATCGCAAGGGTTCCAGCCCGGACCTCAAGGGGCTGCTGAAGAGCAGCGCGATCTCGATCAACATCGGCACCGCCTTCATGTTCGCCGGCCTGATCCTCGGCGGCATCTGGGCCTACGACAGCTGGGGCCGCTTCTGGGGCTGGGACCCCAAGGAGACCTGGGCCCTCATCCTCTTCCTCTTCTACATGGTCGTCGTGCACGGCCGCTTCACGAAGTGGCTCAATCCCTTCTGGACCTTCTGGATGCTCTTCCTGGGCGGCAACGTCCTGCTCTGGACCTATTACGGCACGAACGAGCTCCTCTCGGGCCTCCACTCCTACGCCAACTCGGCCGGAGAGGCCGGCTTCTGGGACAACTTCGTCCATGAACGCAACCGCTGGTTCGTCTGGTCCACGATCATCATGGGGGTGATCTCACTGGGATCGCTGGCCTGGTACGTCGCCACCGGAGGCGCCGCCACCGGGGCCCCGGAGAAGGTCGCCGACCGGAACGACGGCGTCGTCGAACCGGGTTGAGGGGCCGGTGCTGCCCTTCAACACCACCACGGAAGTCCTGCCCGTCGCCGAGGCGCGTCGTCGCCTCGACGCGGGCGTCCGTGATCTGGTCGGAAGGATGATCGAGCAGGCCGAGGCCGTGGCCGAGGCGCAGGAGAACCTCGTCGCGCTGGGCAAGGAGTCCGGGCGCGACGAGGAGATCGAGTCGCGGGCCTTTCTGCTCGACAACCTTCGCGAAGCCCTGGGTCGAACCGTGCGCCGCCTCAACGAGGCGGGTGCCGTCGTCAAGGATGCCGAGCGCGGGCTCATCGACTTCTACGGCTGGCGGGGCGACGAGATGGTCTTCCTCTGCTGGCTCCACGGCGAGCGCACCATCACTCACTGGCACGGCATCGAATCCGGATTCGCCGGTCGCGAGCCCATCGATGGCGACCCCGAGATCGCCTGACGAGGAGAAGAAGCGGCGGCAGCGGATCTTCCGCAAGCTCGACCGCATCTTCCCCGACCCGCGCTGCGAACTCGACTACGACACGAGCTTCCAGCTGCTCGTCGCGGTGATCCTCTCGGCCCAGTGCACCGACAAGCGGGTGAACATGGTCACCCCGGCCCTCTTCGAACGCTTCCCCGACCCCGCCGCAATGGCACGCGCCGAGGTCCCCGAGGTCGAGGAGCTGGTCAAGAGCACCGGCTTCTTCCGCAACAAGGCGAAGAACATCGTCGCGACCGCGCGGCGCCTCGTCGCCGATTTCGGCGGCGAGGTCCCCGCCGACATGGACGCCCTGCTCACCCTGCCCGGCGTCGCCCGCAAGACGGCCAACGTCGTGCTCGGCGAGTGCTTCGGCATCGCCCGGGGCGTCGTCGTGGACACCCACGTCATGCGCCTGAGCCGTCTCCTCGGGCTGACGACGGCCTCCGATCCGGTGAAGATCGAGCGCGAACTGATCGAGATCGTGCCGAAGCGGCGCTGGATCAAGTTCTCGCACCAGCTCATCCTGCACGGCCGGCGCACCTGCATCGCGCGACGCCCGCAGTGTGCGAGTTGCCTCCTCGCGGCGGACTGCCCCGCCGCCGAGATCTGAATCCCGGATTTCGCGGTCCATTCGGGCAAGGCCATCGACCTGTCCCTCGGCCACCTCCCCGGCCTGACCGATTCATCATGAAGACCATCCTCCTCCTCGTCGCGATCGGACTCGCGGCCGGACCGGGTCGCGCCCAGAGCTACGAACTGCTCGAGGGCCGCAGGCTCGCCCGCTTCGAGAAGACCGCCGGCGGCAGCGAGGCCGGCCGCCTGATCACCCTGCACCTTCCGGCCAAGGTCCTCGCCGGCGCCGAGATCGGCAAGAGCCGGGTCCGGGGTCGGCAGTCCTTCCGGTGGAAGAAGGTCCGCATCGAGGTGGACGGAAACAACAGCTACTGGCGGCAGACCCTGCGCAAGCTGGAGCGGGACTCGAAGGGCGCGATCATCCTGAAGGGCCGGATGCGCTGGCACCGAACCAAGGACGGCGGTCGCCAGCACTTCCTCCTGCTCGACTCGATCCAGAAGAGCGCGCGACGGCGCTGAACAGGACGAGAAAGCGGCGAAGGCGCGGCGCGCAGGGGCGCCGGCCCGACAGGACGGCATTCGATGAGCGTGGCGCCTGATGCCGCTCTCGCCGAGCGGCGCCGCTGCGGCGGGCTCGAGGCCGAAAACGAAGACGGCGCGGCTCGCGCCGCGCCGTCTCGTCGTGATCGTTCGTCCGGGGAGCCGGGGCTCAGTTGCCGCCGCCGGTCGTCCGCGAACGGCCCGGAGCCGGTCCGGCCGGGGCGCCGGAGCCGCCCCACATGGCCCGCATGCGATCCATCTGCTCCATCTGCCGCTGCTGTTCCTCGAGGAACTGGGTGTGCTGTTCGGAGGTCATGTAGCTGGCGGCCTCGGAGCTGACCTCGTCCATGGTCACCTGCACGTCGGCGAGCGCGCGCTCCTTCGCGGCCACATCGGCTTTCGGATCCATCATGATCTCGACGGCGGGAAGCGCCTTGTCGAATGCGGCGGTCGAGGCCTCGGTCAGGCGCTTGGTCTGGACCTCGTCGAGCCCGAGCTTGTCCGCGGTCCGACGGATCTGCCGGCTCATGTTCATCTTGATCATGGGCGCGAACTGACGTGCCGGGTTCTGGTTCTTGCGAACCTGCTCCTCGACCTTCTCCTCGACGTAGGCCGCGAGCGCCGCCGCGGTCTCCTCGTCGGAAAGGTCCGGCATGGCGGCTCCGCCGCGCGCGACGCGCAGCGGTCGCTCGTCCATCTCCTTGGCGAGCTGGGCCAGCTCCTCCCGCATGCCGGCGATCTCCAGCTCGAGGCTGGAGCGCATCCGGCGGATTCCCTCGGTGTCGGGGGAGGCGAGGCTCTGGTCGATGCGGGCCTGGAGGGCCGCCTGATCCTCGGCGATGCGGTCGAGGCGCTCCATGACGCGAGCGATCTTCACGTTCGGGTCCTCGCCGCCGACGAGCCGGTCGCCGTCGGGGCGGCCGTCGAGCCAGACGAGACAGGCGCCGACCGCGAGGGCGACGGACAGGACGACGGAGAGGGCAATCGTGGCGAGGGGCTTCATCTCATTCACTCCGATCCAAGGCCCGGCGTCGCCCGGAGAGGACGGGTCAAAGACCCGAGTGTCCTCGGGCGAGGACAGGACCGACCCGATCAGCCGCTCGATTGGACGAGGCGACCTGCACCGAGCCTAACACACACCGGTCCAACCGAAGGAGCCCAAGGAGGTTACGCGCCACCGATCGAAAAACCCGGGAATCCTCAAACGGGAGCCGGGAGCCGGTACGGAAGTTGTTTCTCTTCAGGCCGTTCGGCCCTCGGGTCGGACAGGAATGAAGCCCGAACGTTTCCGCGTCGCCTCGGTGGAGGGCGTCAACATTTAGTCAATCATCCGCTCCATCTACACAGCGACCGGCTTCCACGAGTCAGTCGGCGCCGTCCAGGGAAGCCCCGGGCGCGGCAGGAAACGCGAAGGAAGAAACGAAGCGCTCCTCATCCAGGGGAGCGCTTCTCTCTTTTGAACGCGGGACCGAGGGTCGGACTCAGATCGCGTCGCGGTGACGGACGACCTCGCCCGTGACCATGAAGATCACGTCCTCGGCGATGTTGGTGGCGAGATCGGCGATGCGCTCGAGATGGCGCGAGGCCGACAGCCAGAGGGTGGCCCGGCGGACGCTGTTCGAGTCGTGGCGCATGACGTCTTCCATCGCCTGGAACATCTCGCGGTGAATCCGATCGACCGTGGCATCGGCCTTCCAGACCCGTCGGGCCAGGGCGACGTCCTGCCGGACCAGGCTCTCGAGGCTGTCATGGACCATCGAGCGGACGGTCTCGCTCATCACCGCGAAATCGACGGGGAACTCCAGAGGCGCGTCGTCGGCCAGATCGGCGGCCCGGGCGGCGATGTTGACGGCGAGGTCGCCCACGCGCTCGAGGTCGTTGTTCACCTTCAAGACGGTGATGATGAAGCGGAGATCGGCGGCCACGGGCTGGTGCAGCGCCAGCAACTTCATGGCCTCCTCCTCGACCCGGACCTCCATGGCATCGACCCGGTCGTCGCCCTCGATCACGCCGCGACCGAGTTCGGCGTCGCGGTTCAGGAGCGCCGCGATCGACTTGTCCGTGGATTCCTCGACGAGCGAACCCAGATAGAGCAGGTGTTCCTTCAGCTGGTCGAGATCGCGCAGGAGATGAACGGCCATGAGGCCTCCTCGTTCGATAGGGCGCGGGGCAGGTCGGGCGCCGCGACGGTCATGTCTTCAATCGATCAGGGGAAATCGTACTGTGAAGGTCGAGCCCTTGCCCAGTTCGCTCGCGACCGAAATCGTCCCGCGGTGGGCCTGGACGCAGTTCTTGACGATGGCGAGACCGAGTCCGGTCCCGCCCTGGGAACGCGAACGGGCACCGTCCACCCGGTAGAAGCGTTCGAAGATGCGCTGCTGCTGTTCGCGAGCTATCCCGATACCGGTGTCGGCGACGACCAGGACGGCCTCCTTGTCGTCGGCGCTGACCGTGACCCGGACCTCGCCGTCGCTCCGGGTGTAGTTGATCGCATTGGTCACGAGGTTGTCGATGACGGACCGGAGCGAGCGTCGATCGCCCCGGATCCTGATCCGGTCCGTTCCCGTGTCGGTGATCAGACGGACGGCTTTCCGGGCGGCCGGCTCCACGAGCTGGGCCACGGATTCGCGAACGATCACCGCGAGGTCGAGCGGCTCGTGAGCCTTGGTATCGACGCTGCTCTGGACCCGCGAGAGTTCCAGCACGTCGTTGATGAGCGAATTCAGACGCCTGGCGTTCTCGAGGATGCGCTCGACGAAGCGGGTGCGGGTCTCGGCCGCCATCGCCTCGTCGTCCAGGATCGTCTCGGCCGCCCCCTGAATGGCCGTCAGAGGCGTCTTGATCTCGTGCGACACGTTGGCGACGAAGTCGCGGCGCATGTTCTCGAGTCGCCGGATCGTCGTCATGTCGTGAAGGACGCAGACCGCTCCCTGGACTTTTCGGTCACCGTCGCGCAAGGGCGCGATGTGGACGGCCAGGATCTTCTGGCTGCCGGCGGGGCGGATCTCCTTGAGGACGTTCCGGTTGTCGCGGATCGCCTCGTTCACGCCGTCGTGCAACTCGGCCGAGCGCGTCAACTCGCTCAAGAGCCGTGACCTCGACAGGTCCAGGTCGGCTCCGAGCAGTTCCTTCGCCCGTTCGTTCACGAGGATCACCCGGTGCTTCGTGTCCACCGCGACGAGCCCCTCGACCATGCTGGCCAGGATGGTCTCGAGGTTGTTCTGGCCGCGCGTTCCGGACTTGACGCGGCTCATGAGGTCGTCGCCCAGGCGGTCGAGGTTCTCGGAGATCCGACCCATCTCGGCCGTCTCCCAGGCGGGAGCGCTGCGCTCGTAATGTCCGTCGGCCAGGGCGGCCGTGTGGGCCGCAAGCTCCTCGATGGGACGAGCCTCGCGGCGACCGAGAAGGAAGAGGACGAGGCTGCCGACGCCGGCGACGAGGAGAAGGGCCACGGTGATGCCGCCGGCCGCCCGGGCACGATCCTCCTCGATCTCGCGGAGCGGCATGGCGGCATGGAGGAAGCCGACGAGTCGATCGTCACGGTGGATGGCCCGCGCCAGGTAGAGCGTGGCGGGCTCGCGACGCACCAGGCGATCGCCCGTCCCCTCCTTCCTGGCCTGCTCGAGTTCGGTGTCCTCGATCGGGAGGTTGCCGTCGGCGCGCGGCATCACCGGAACGCCGTCGGGATCGAGAAGTCGGATGTAGCCGGCGACTCCCTGACGCCGCTGGCGGCCGAACCACTGGTCGGCACCGGAGGTCCGGATGCGCGGTCCCTCCGGATCGATGTCGAGGAACTCCGACAGCATCTTGAGCCGCGATAGACCGTCGCGCCGGGCGGCGTCGATCGAGTAGATCTCGAGGACGCGATTGGCGAGGAGCGCGAGGACGACGAGGCAGAGCAGGAGCAAGAGCCCGTGACGAACGAAGCTCCGTACCGACAGCCTGGGACCGTTCATGTGCGGGGACTTCTATCCGAGAACCGGTAGCCGACGCCGCGGACGGTCTCGATGACGTCACGGCGATCCTCGAGCTTCTTGCGAATCGACTTGATGTGCACGTCGATGTTGCGGTCGGTCGGATGCATGGGCTGCCCCAGGACCTTCGTGGTGATCTGCTCCCGGGTGAAGACGCGCCCGGGCTGCGACGCCAGGAGCTGCAGGATCTTGAACTCGGTCGCCGTGAGGACGACGTCATGATCCTCGACGAAGACCTCGTGGCGAATCGGATCGATGAGGACGCCGTTCACCTCCACGCGCTCCTCGCCGGCGGTCTTGACCTTCGTTCCGGTTCGCCGGATGACGGCGGCGACGCGGGCCATGAGCTCACGGGGCCGGAAGGGCTTGGTGATGTAGTCGTCGGCGCCGAGACC
Source organism: Planctomycetota bacterium (assembly GCA_041601735.1). Lineage (GTDB taxonomy): Bacteria > Planctomycetota > DRQF01 > JACKGY01. Next base: position 13,156 of record JBFIHP010000021.1, read on the forward strand.
GAGCCCGAGGACGGCGTCGGTCTCCTCGCCCTTCGCGGTGACCATGATCACGGGGATGTCGCGGGTGAGGGCATCCTGCTTCAGACGTCGGCAGACCTCGGTGCCGCTGAGGCCCGGCAGCATCAGGTCGAGGAGGACGAGGTCGGGGTTCTTCTCCCGCGCGAGCGCGAGCCCGGCTTCGCCGTCGAGCGCCTTGTAGCAGCGGAATCCGTCGGCTTCGAGGTTGTAGATCAGGACCTCGAGGATGTCGATCTCGTCCTCGATCACGAGGATGGTCTGTTTGCTCATGGAATGGGAGTCCTCTTTCTCTCGATTCTCATGCTCCCGGATGAGCGGGACGTAAAGACCGGATGAAATCGTCACATCCGGACCCCGACGGGACAAGCCTCGACCGTTTCGTG
>JBFIHP010000022.1:0-13329 GCA_041601735.1 Planctomycetota bacterium
GCCGAGGGCGGGCTCCCCGACCGCCCGACCCTCGTCCTCGACGACGAGGACCGCCTTCAGGCGCTCGGCTTCGAGCTGGAGGGTCGTCGTCTGGCGCTCCTGGTGGCCGGTTTCGACCCGGCCTCGATCGCGCCCCTCGACCTCTCCCTGGCCGAGTACGACCGCATCTACTTCGCGGGGTCGGCGGCCGACTTCATGGCGCGCGCCCGGGCGGCCTTCCGGGAGCGGCGCTACGCCGAGTCGGTCGCCGCCTGGCACCGGGTTCTCGAACTCGAGCCGTTCCGCGGCGCGGAGCTCCGGCCCGAACTCGAAGAGGCCTGGCGCGCTCTCCTCGCTCGGGGGGCTTCCGACCTGATCGAACGACTCGGGCTGCTCCGACAGGCGCTGGTCGATCTCCCGGATGCGGGCGACCTCTGGTTCGAACTCGGCGCCCTCCTGCGTTCACGCGGCAGCCGGGACGAGGCTCTGGCCGCCTATGCCCAGGCGGCGCGCTTCGATCCCGAGCTCGTCCCCGACTTTCTCGCGCTGAGCCGCGAGATCCGCTACGAGCAGGCGCGCGCTCTCGTGGCCTCCGGCCGGATCGACGAGGCGCGGGCGCTGCTCTTCGCGGTGCTGGCGGAGATCGGCGGCCACCTCGACCTGTGGCTCCTCCACGCCGACCTCGCCCAGCGTCGTCGCGACTATGCCGTCGCGGCCGAGGCCTGGCGATCGGCTCTCGCCCTCGATCCCCGACTCGCGCCCGAGCTCGACGCCGCCATCGCCCGGGCCGAGAGTCTCGTGGAAGCCCCGGGTCGTCTCGTCATCGACTACGATCCGCGGCAGCGTTCCATCACGGTGCAGGTCGGCATCAACGATCGCGCGACCGGCGAGTTCGTCATCGACACGGGGGCGACGGTCTCGATGGTGCCCGAGGCGCTCGCTCGCGCCGCCGGGCTCGACGTCTCGGATCGCGTGCCGAAGGTCCGGCTCGACACCGCGGGTTCGAGTCGCATCGTTCCCTTCACGCCGGCGGGAAGTCTCCAGGTCGGCCCGCTCCGACTGGAGGGCCTGAGCGTCGTGGTCGGCAACCTCTCGGGCGATCGCGGGACCGGGCTCCTGGGCATGGACTTCCTCCAGAACTTCCATCTGGTGAACGACACCAGCAACGGCCGCCTCGTCCTCTCCGAGCGCTGAGGGATCTCATGAAGCCAATCGGCTCGATCGTCGCGATGTTCGTCCTCGTCCTGGCGGGTGCCTTGCCGGCCCAGCGGAACGAGCTGGCCCGGCGACTCGCGAAGCTGGAGCAGGCCTGGAGCCTCGCCCCCGAGGGCGGGGAGGGGCGCCTCAGAGCCCTGCCGAAGGTCGAGGAGGCCGTGCGGGCCTTCTTCTCCTTTCGCCTCGTGCAGGCCGCGAGGGCGCTCGACGAGGCCCGGCTCCTGCTCGGGTCCGAGACCATCGAACCCGCGCGGCTCTGGGCCGCCGGTCGCCGGGTGCTGCTCGAGCGGCGCATCCTCGATCGACGGGCCGACGAGGAACTGGTCCTGCGCATCGACGCCTTCCACGTAGGCGGCAGCGAACCCGAAGAGCTCTCGGTGACGGCGGAGCTCGGGCCGATCGGGACGGCGGGGACCGCGGGCGCCCTCCGGGGAAGGATCGACGCCGAGGGCGGCCGCCTCCTCCTCGACCATGGTGACGGAGATCGCGACCTGGTCGTGCGCATCCTCTCGGGCTCGCGCGAACTCGATCGTATCGTCCACGCCGTCGCGGTGATCTCGGGCTTCGAAGCCCGGCTCGACGAGCTGGAGGCAGAAGCGGAGCGCGAGGATCGGCCCGCCGACTGGCGTCAGGCGACCCTGCGGTCCGGCCTCGCGCTCTTGCGCGGACTGCGCGCGGGCGAGACGCCCGAGAACGAGCCCAGGTCCTTCTCCCTGCTCGAGAGTCTCGAGAAGATCGCCGCGCTCGAGGACGGGGCGCCCTTGCCGGCCGGCGAGCACCTCCTCGCCCTGCCGCGCGGCAAGGGTGCGGACCGCCTCCGCATCTCGATCCCGGAGGGCGCCGGCGACGAGAGTCCCTTGCTCCTCCTCGTGCACGGTGCCGGCGGCAGCGAGAACATGTTCTTCGAGGCCTACGGGACCGGTCGCTACGTCGCCGAGGCCTTGCGACGTGGCGCGATCGTCGTGGCTCCGCGCGCGCCGCTCTTCGGGCGCCTCGACCTCGAGGGTCTGCTCGCGCGCCTGCAGGGCGTTCGCCCCTTCGCCGCCTCGAAGGTCTTCGCGGTCGGTCATTCGATGGGCGCCGGACTCGTGGTCGATCAGGCGATGAGGAAGCCCGGGTTGTTCCGGACGGCCGTCGCCATCGCGGGTGGACGGCCGGTGAAGGACGCCGTCATGCTCGCGAAGACGCCACTCCTGCTCGGCACCGCCGATCGCGACTTCGGTCGTGGCGGCGTGATCGCGCTCGCCAGGCAGGTGCGGGCGATCGAGGGCGCGGAGGTCGAGTTGATCGAGCGGGAGACCAGCGAACACCTGCTCGTCGTCCAGGATCTCATCCCCTCGGTCTTCGCGTTCCTCGCGTCCCGAGGCCTTCCGCAGCTCTGAGTTCGGTCGCGGTCAGAGGCCGATCGGCCCGCCCGCGGCATAGCGCGCGCCGTGCAGGTCGATCACCTGCAGGAAGTAGGAGGTCGGCGTGCCGGTGGTGAAGAATGGTGCGCAGACGTTCATGGTCTGGACCGTATTCGGGGCGTAGGACGGGAAGAGGTCGAAGAGATCGACGGATTCGGTCTGGTTGAGGTTGACCGCCATCTGCCCGAATTCGGGCGTGCCCGTGAGGGAGCCGACGTGAAAGGTCAGATCGACGGTGGCGGTCGCCGTGCCCGACATGTTGAGGAGGGCGCCGGGCGCAGCCGCCGTCGCCGGCAGCGCCGCGAGCACGGCGGCCGGGTTCGTGTTCACGTCGATCGAAGAGCGAAGGCCCAGGACGTAGCTGTCGGCCGGGGAGCCGTCATTCCAGTTGATCGTCACCGTGTACATGTCGGGTGAAGCCCCCCCGAGGACCCGCGGCATCCGCGAGGTGCCGAGAGTGGTGTCGGCGAGCTGGACTCCCAGTACCCAGAAGCTGAAATCGGGACCACTGTCGTCGAGCACCATGCTCGCGGTGCCGGGCGAGGCGCTCAGGGCCACGTCGTTGAAGCTGATGCTGGCGAGCTGGGGACCGGTCACGGAAGCCGAGGCGATTCCGCCGTTGCGTCCGACGAAGTCCTCGACGAAGAACCGGAGGTAGACATCGACACCCTGGGCATTGGACGTGCCGGCGAAGAAGGCGAGCTCGGTCTCGACGACGGCGTCGCGCTGATCGCCGGCGAAGCGCCAGACGCCCCCCTGCTCGACGAATCTCAGACCGTGATTGCGGAAACGCTCTGCGCCGGGGACCCCGGGCGCGCAGGGCTGGCTTCCGAACGAGTCCAGGATCTGGACGAAGGCGGCGAAGCTCTGTCCGGTGCTCGGCAGGGTCGCGGGCACAGCGCCGGTCGGATTCGAATCGTGGCCGATCGATTCCATGATCGCGAATCCGCCTCCGTCACCGCCGAACAGGCCGATGGAATCGGCAGCCTCGAGCGTGACGAACTGCGCCGCATCGAGCCCCTCGAGCCTGAAGCCGTTCGAGAGGGTGGAGGCCAGCAGCTGCGGGTTGTCGGCCACGATGTTGAGGCCGTCGACGAAATTGCGCGCGAGGACCTCGACGCCCGGGTCCATGTGAACGGTGATCGCCGACGTGAAGCGCAGGCCGAAGGGCGGCGTGGCCGGGTCGTAGATGAGCCCCTGGAGCGTGAAATCGAGCAGACCCGGCGGTAGGCCTTGCGGCAGGTAGAAGCGCCAGGTTCCGTTGAAGTCCGTGAAGGAGGTGAAGTCCAGCAAGCTCGTCGGGTTCAGTCCGTCGAGCAGGACGTAGGCCGTATTGAGATCGAGGTCGAAGCTGTAGGCGCCGACCGGGGTGGGCCCGGTGGGTGTGCCTCCGACGAGGATGATCGGCGAGAGCGGCGGCCCGTCGATGCGGAGTTCCAGGCTCGTACCGGGCGAGAGCCGATGGTGAAGGGCGGCGCTGCCGACCGGCGGCGGGCTGACCTGCGAGGAACTGGGAACCGGAACGCCGGCATCGTCCAGGCGTCCGGTTCCGTTGATCGAAAGGGCGGCATTGGTCGTATTGGCCTGCTGGGCGGCGAGAGGCGTGACGAGCAGGAGGGCCAGCACGAGACCAGGCATGGATTCGGAGGCGCGAAGCATGGTGTCATCCTCGAGCGGAGCCGTTGAAACAATCTCCCAGTTTCGGCTTTCTCCGGAGCGCCTGCCAGAGCCTGTTCGGAGCGAATCTCGATCTGCCTGGGGACGTCGCTGCAAACTGCCCCGGAGAGCAATCTTGCGGAGATGACCCGGTCAGGACCCGAGGATGAAACGCTTCAAACTCACGGTGTCGGCGAGGCTCGGGGCGACGAGATCGGCGCCGGCCTCGGCGAGCGTCGGTTCGTCGTGCAGGCCGGAAGCGACGCCGATCGACCGGCAGCCGTTGGCGCGGGCGCAGTCAACGTCGGCGGGCGTGTCGCCGATGACGACGACCTCCGCGCCACGTAGTTCGCGGCCGCGCAGGCTCGCCGCGCGCCTCATCGCGACGGGAGGCAGGTGCCGACGGTGGGGCGGAGAGAGCTCCGACTCGTCGCCGAAGGCGTTCGCGACGAAGGGACTCGCATCGAGACCCGCGGCGCGGAGCTTGATGCGACCGGTGTCCTCGTAGTTGCCGGTGCAGAGGCCGAGGATGAGACCCTCGACCTCGGCCAGGGACTCGACCAGCTCCCGGGCGCCGAGGAGCAGCTTCGCCACCCCAGGTCTGGCGAGCCGGTCCTCCAGGCCGCGGCGGTAACCGGCCCGGAAGGCCGCGAGGTTCTCCGCGCTCGGCGTCACGCCGTTCAGCTCGAGGACCTCCGCCATGATCAGGGGATCGAGGCGCCCGGCATAGTGAACGCCGTCAAGAGCGCAGTCGCGGCTCCAGAGCGCGCGGAAGGCCTCCTTCATCGCGGCGAGGCCGGATCGGTCGGTCTTGAGCAGCGTGGCGTCGATGTCGAAGAGGACGAGCATGGCGGATGGTAGGCGCCTCGAGCGGCCGGCAAAAGGCGAAGAGACGCATCTTGCGCTCGAAAGCCGGCCGGTCCGGGGTAGAATCGGGCCGCGCCGCGGGGGCGCGTCGATCAACGGACCTGCCCGGAGCGGACATGACTCCCATCGTCGTCGATACCGAATCGGACAATCCCTTCGCCATCGACATCGCCCGCTGGCTGGGACAGCACGAGGACGTCGCCGACCTGATCTCGCTCAGGAACTACGCGAACGGCGAGTTCTGCCCGCAGTTCATCAACGAGGACGGCGCCGATCCGGGCCAGGGCTTGAGCGGGCGCGTGGTCGTGATCGTCTCGAGCGCCTCGGCGCATCTCTCGCGCGACGCGCTCGCGATGCGGACCATGCTGGTCGCGCGGGCGGCCAAGGACAACGGCGCCGCGCGGGTCTTCCTGATCGAGCCGGACCTCTTCTACAGCGCCCAGGATCGCGGTCCGCGGGCCGACCACGGCGTCGTCGACTTCGAGCGCGACCGCCTGGACTTCCAGAAGTTCGACGGCCAGCCCTTCTCCTGCCGGCTCTATGCCCAGCTCCTCGGCAGCGCCGGCATCGACGCGGCGGTCACCGTCCACAACCACTCCGCCTCGGTCGGGCACGAGTTCAATCGCTGGCTTCCCGACGGCTACCACAATCTCTCGCCGGCGGAGGTCTTCGCTCATTACGTCACACATTCCGACATCGTGAATCTCGCAGAAGAGGGACGCCACCTCCTCATCTGCGCCCCGGACAAGGGTGCGCTCGGCTTCGCCCGCGAGATCCGCGAACGCCTGGCCCTGCCCGAGGTCCGCATCCTCGAGTTCGACAAGGAGCGCCACGGCGAGCGCTCGGTGCAGGCCACGATCGCCGATCGCTCGGAGGCCGGTGTCGACGAGATCTCCGGCCGTGACGTCCTGATCGTCGATGACATGGTGAGGACGGGATCGACGATCATGGAGTGCTGCAAGCGCCTGCGGCACGGCAAGCCGAAGAAGGTGGTCTTCGGGGTCACCCACTTCTACTCGTCCTACGAGAGCCGCTCGGTGCTGGCCGATCCGGTCCTGGACGAGATCGTCACCACCAACACCGTGCCGACCATCCTCAATCGCGACATGCAGGGACGGCTGCGCAAGAAGATGGTCGTGATCAAGCTCGAGCGCTGGATCGCCCGCTACCTGCGCGGTCTGATCGAGGTGGGACTCGAGGACGCACCGGAGCCGCGCTACTCCATCGACATGTCGACCAAGAATCCGCGCTGGCGTTGACCGCGAGCGGGGTCCGGTCTGCGTCATTTGACGCATGCGCGCCGCTGGGGCCGGGCGCTCGACTCGGCGGATGGCCGGATGCGCGGCGATGACCGGGCCGGAAGTCGCGGCACGGCGCTTGCTCCTCAGGTCCGAGAACACGGAGGGACCGTCCGCATGAAACGCCACCACAGCCGCGGCAAGAAGGAATTCAATCCGGAGACCCTGGCCCTCGGTCTGGGCTACGAATCACATCTCTCGGAGGGTTCGATCAAGCCGCCGATCTTCCTGACCTCGACCTTCCAGTTCAAGAGCGCGGAGGACGGCAAGCGCTTCTTCGAGCTCGCCTACGGGCTGGACGAGCAGCGCGAGGGCGAGGAGGACCCGGGTCTCATCTACAGCCGCCTGAACAACCCGAACCTGCAGATCTTCGAGGAACGCATCGCGGCCTGGGATCGCACCGACAAGGGCGCCGTCTTCTCCTCGGGAATGGCGGCCATCTCGACCACGGCCCTGGCCCTGCTCTCGCCGGGCGACCATGTCATCTCCAGCGCGCCGGTCTACGGCGGCACGCACTACTTCTTCGAGGTCGTCCTGCCGCGTTTCGGCATCACCGTGACCCAGGTCAAGGGCGGCACCGAGACGCCGGAGCTCATGCGCGCGGTGGCGGCGAAGGTCGGGCCCGAGAAGGTGAAGATGCTCTACGTCGAGACCCCGGCCAATCCCTCGAACGTCCTGATCGACATCCCCGCCGTCGCGGCACTCGCGACCGACCTGGGCGGGCCCGACGGCCGGCCCCTCGTCGCGGTGGACAACACCTTTCTGGGGCCCGTCTTCCAGCGTCCGGCGACCCTCGGCGCGGACCTCGTCATCTACTCGGCGACCAAGTTCATCGGCGGCCACAGCGACCTCGTCGCGGGCGTCGTCACCGGTCCGGCGCCGTTGATGAAGACGATCATGATGATGCGGACCGTGCTCGGCACGATGGCCGGTCCCTTCGCGGGCTGGCTCCTGCTGCGGTCGCTCGAGACCCTGTCCATCCGCATGCGCAGACAGGCCAAGAACGCCCGCAAGCTCGCCCAGCTGCTCCAGGAGCACCCGCGCGTCCTCTCGGTCGCCTATCCGGCCCTGCTCGAAGAAGGTGATCCCCAGCACGAGATCTACCACCGCTGCTGCACCGGCGCCGGCTCGCTCATCGCCTTCGAGGTCGAGGGCGGCGAGGAGGCCGCGTTCAAGGTTCTCAACCGCTTCGAGGTGGCCCGGCTCGCGGTCTCGCTCGGTGGCACCGAGAGCCTCGTCGAACACCCGGCCTCGATGACCCACTCCGACGTACCGCCCGAGATGCAGGCGGAATTCGGCATCAGCTCCGGGCTCATCCGCATGTCGGTCGGCATCGAGCACCTCTCCGATCTCCAGCGCGACCTCGTCCACGCCCTCGAGATCGACTGAGCGGGGGCGAGATTGGCAGGGACACCCGGGGAGACTATGCTCCCGGCATGAAAACGAACGACACGAGGGCCTACGCGGCCAGGAGCGCGACCTCGCCGCTCGCACCCATCACCATCAAGCGGCGCGAGCCGACCGCCGAGGACGTCGAGATCGAGATCCTCTACTGCGGGATCTGTCACTCCGACATCCACTCGGCCCGCGACGAGTGGAACGAGTTCATGCCGACCGAGTTCCCGATCGTGCCCGGGCACGAGATCGTCGGCCGGGTCACCCGGGTCGGCTCGGCAGTCAAGGGCTTCAAGGTCGGCGATCGCGCCGCCGTCGGCTGCCTCGTCGATTCCGACCGCGACTGCCCCGAGTGCCGGGCCGGCTTCGAACAGTTCTGCATGAACGGGGTCTTCACCTTCAACGGCCCGGATGCTCACCTCGGCGGCGTCACCTACGGCGGCTACTCGAAGAGCGTCGTCGTCGATCAGGCCTTCGTCCTGCGGGTGCCGGAGAACCTCGATCTCGCGGGCGCGGCCCCTTTGCTCTGCGCCGGCATCACGACCTACTCGCCGCTCCGTCGCGCGGAGGTGGGGGAGGGCCGGACCGTGGGCGTCGTCGGTCTCGGCGGCCTCGGTCACATGGGCGTGAAGCTCGCCCGCGCCATGGGCGCCCACGTCGTCGTCTTCACGACCTCGTCGGGCAAGACTGACGATGCCCTTCGGCTCGGGGCCCACGAGGTCGTCCTGTCGCGGGACGCGGCGGAGATGGAGAAGAGGATGGGGACCTTCGACTTCATCCTCGACACGGTCTCGGCCGCGCACGACGTCGGCCCCTATCTGAACCTCCTGCGCCGCGACGGCGCGATGACCCTCGTCGGCGCGCCGGCGGAGCCCCTGAAGGTCTCCTCCTTCAATCTGCTCATGGGCCGGAAGACGCTCTCGGGCTCGCTCATCGGCGGGATCGCCGAGACCCAGGAGATGCTCGATTTCTGCGGCGAGCACGGCATCGTCGCCGACGTCGAGCTCATCCCGATCCAGAAGGTGAACGAGGCCTTCGAGCGGGTCCTGAAGTCCGACGTGAAGTACCGCTTCGTGATCGATATGGCCTCGCTCTGAGCGGGCCGCGTCCGGCTCGCTCCGCCGATCGAATGGAGACAGCGTGAAGAAGCGTCGTCTCGGAACGCAGGGCCTCGAGGTCTCTGCGCTCGGCCTCGGCTGCATGGGGCTCACGAGCTCCTACGGCGAACCGAAGGGCCGCGCGGAGATGCTGGGAGTCCTCCGAAAGGCGGTCGAACTCGGCGTCAGCTTCTTCGACACCGCCGAGGTCTACGGTCCCTTCGTGAACGAGGAGCTCGTCGGCGAGGGTCTCGAGCCCTTCCGCGATCGCGTCGTGATCGCCACGAAGTTCGGCTTCGAGATCGATCCGACCGGTCGCAGACCCTTCGGTCACCTCGACAGCGGACCCGAGCACGTCCGAGAGGTGGCCGAGGCCTCCCTGAAGCGCCTCCGCATCGAGACGATCGATCTCCTCTACCAGCACCGAGTCGATCCGCAGGTGCCGATCGAGGATGTGGCCGGAGCGGTCGGGGATCTCATCGCCGAGGGCAAGGTGCGCTACTTCGGCCTCTCGGAGGCGAGTGCGGCGACCATCCGTCGGGCCCACGCCGTGCAGCCCGTCTCCGCGCTCCAGAGCGAGTACTCGCTCTGGTGGCGCGAGCCCGAGGGCGAGGTCATGGCGACGCTCGAGGAGCTCGGCATCGGCCTCGTCCCCTACAGCCCGCTCGGCCGCGGCTACCTCGCCGGCAACTTCGACGGCAGTCGTGCCTTCGCGGCCACCGACTTCCGCAGCCGGTTGCCCCGCTTCTCGCCCGAGGCCATGAAGGCGAACCGGAAGCTCGTCGATCTGCTCGCGAGCGTGGGGGAGAGCCGGGACGCGACCGCCGCCCAGATCGCGCTCGCCTGGCTCCTCGCTCGCCGACCCTTCGTCGTTCCGATCCCGGGCACGACGAGAATCGATCGCCTGGAAGAGAACGTCGCGGCCGCCGACATCCGGCTCACCGAGGACGAGCTGACCCGCCTCGACCGGGCGGCCGCCCGGATCCCCATCGCGGGCGACCGTTATCCACGGCAGCTCGAAGACCTGATCGACCGCTGATCGAGCGGGCCGGGGATCAGGTGAGGCCGTGTTGGTATCGGTCGCGGTCGCGGCCCGGGCGGCCAGGTCCTGGATCGAAGCGCTGCAGCAGCGGCCATTGAATCGGCCCGATCGCGTCGCCACAATCGGCCGGCCCGGTACCGGGGGCGGTTCCAGGGGATCTCGCCGATCCCGGCACACAGGAGAGACGAGGCGATGAACGAAGTCACCGCATTGCGGGAACGCGAGAAGGAGCTCCGCTGTCTCTATCGGGTCGGCGAGATCGTCTCCCGGCGCGATCAGGGCATCGAGGAGGCCTTCGCCCAGGTCCTGTCGGTCGTTCCCGACGGATGGCGGCGGCCGGAGCGGACGGGTTGTCGCATCCGCTTCTTCGGGCGCGACTACGTCGGTGTCCGCTTCGATCCCAAGGCGCCGCTCGCCACCGAGCCGCTGCGGCTCTGGGGTCTGCCCGTCGGGTCGATCGAGGTCAGTCATCGAGACGGAGATCTCGACGAGGGTGAGGCGGCCTTCCTCGACGATGAATTCGTCCTCCTCCGGAATCTCGCGGCGCGTCTCGGTGACTTCCTGGAGTGGAAGCAGACCGAGCTGCTCGGCATGCGCGTACCGGACCGCACCGAGCACTGGCGCTGGCGCGAGGACCAGGCCCGCGCACTCGCCGCGGCCATCGATACCGCCCGCTTCCCCGTCGAGGAGATCTACCTCGGCGGCAGCACCCATCACGGCGTGGCCGGACCGGCGAGCGACATCGACCTCTACATCGTCTATCGGGGTGATGAGGACCAGCGCGCCGAGTTCTCGGCCTGGTTGACCGGCTGGAGCGCCTGTCTCGGGCAGATCGCCTACCGGCAGACCGGCTACGACTTCACGACCGGGCTCTTCGACGTCCACTGGCTCGACGACGAACCCGGCGTCTGGTCGCGCATGGCGATGAAGAAGCTGCCGCTCAGGTCTCCCCGGGACTGAGGGGCGAGGTCCGCCATGCTTCCCTTCCTCGAGTTCATGGCCGTCGTGTCCTCCGCCTGCTTCGGCGTCCTCCTGGCGCGGTCGAAGCAGATGGACCTCGTGGGGGTCTGCAGCGTCACCTTCATCGTGGCCTTCGGCGGCGGCACCCTGCGCGACGTCCTGCTGGACCGGAGCCCGCTCTTCTGGGTCGCGAACGAGCACTATGCCTGGACCGTCTTCGGGCTCGCGATCCTGGGCTCCTTCCTGCCGCGTCTGCCGAGTCGGGCCGCGAACTGGCTGAACTTCCCCGACGCCCTGGGCCTCGGGCTCTTCAGCGTCGTCGGCGCCGGCATCGCCCTCCAGCAGGGCGTCTCGCCCTTCCTGGCCGCGCTCTTCGGCGTGATCACCGGCACCTTCGGCGGCGTGATCGGCGACGTCGTCTGCAACGAGGTCCCGAGCCTCTTCCGGCCGACGACGCCGCTCTACGCGACCTGTTCGCTGTTCGGCTGCCTCCTCTTCATGCTGCTCGCCCGTCTCGGTCTGGAGGACGCCTGGAGCCAGGGGGCCGCCGTGGCCTCCGTCGTCGTCCTGCGCATGGCGGCCCTTCGCTTCACCTGGACCCTGCCGGCGCCGAGAGGCTGACGACGCCTCGCTCGAGCTCCGGTCCGAGGCGGATGAAGCTCAGGATTCCGGCTGCTCGAGACCCAGGGCGAGGCTTCGCAGGAGCCTCTCGAGTTCTCGTCGTTCCTTCGCCCTGAGTCCGGCGACGGCGTCGGCGGCCTCGGCAAATCGCTCGGCGATGGCGCGATCGACCAGGGCGAGCCCCCTGGCGGTCAGGACCACGCGCACGCCGCGTCGGTCCCCGGGCTCGGGCTCGCGGCGCACGAGACCCGCGGCCTCCAGACGATCGATGCGGTTCGTCATCGCGCCGGGCGTGAGCAGGGTCGCCCGGCTCAATTCACCGGCGCTGAGGGCATGGGGCGGGCCCTGGCGGCGGAGGGTCGCCAGGACGTCGAAGGCCCAGAGCTCGAGCGAGAGGGGAGCGAGCACCTGCTTCACCCGCCGCTCGAAGAGCCGCCCGAGCATGAGGATGCGTCCCACGATCGCGAAGCCTGCGGAATCGAGGTCCGGTCGCTCGCGGGCCCACTGTCTGCGGACGAGGTCCACCTGATCGCGTTTCGTCATGGAGCGAGTCTACCCGATTATTTCGACATCAAAAATATTGACGTCGAATGTTTCCCATGTAGTTTGATGTTGAAATACATGCCGACCCGGACCGCCGGGTCGAGTAGACGAAACCCTCGGACCCAAGGAGAACGGCATGCGACGCTACATCTGCAAGACATGTGGAACCCAGTACGGCGAATCGGACGGCCCTCCGGCCTCCTGCCTGATCTGCGACGACGAGCGCCAGTACGTCGGCTGGCAGGGCCAGCAATGGACCACGCTCGAGGAACTCGCCGAGGGCCACGCCCTGCGGATCGAGGAGGACGACGGCGTCCTGGGACTCGACGTAACACCCGGCTTCGCGATCGATCAGCGTGCCTGCTTCCTGCCGACGGCGGCCGGAAACATCATGTGGGAGTCCCTCAGCCACGTGAACGACGAGGCCGTCGCCGCCCTGAAAGCGCGTGGCGGAGTCGACCTGATCGCGATCTCCCATCCTCACTTCTACTCGAGCATGGGCGAGTGGAGCGACGCGCTGGGCGGCGTCCCGATCCTGCTCCACGAGGCCGATCGCGACTTCGTGACGCGACCTCATCCCGCGCTCGAGTTCTGGTCGGGTGACCGTCTCCGCCTGTCGTCTTCGGTCACGCTCATCCGCTGCGGCGGCCACTTCGCGGGCAGCACCGCGCTCCACTGGAGCGAGGGACCGAGGCCGGGCGGATCGCTCTTCTCGGGCGACGCGCTCCAGGTCGGCCTCGATCGCCGCCACGTCTCCTTCATGTACAGCTACCCGAATCTCGTCCCCATGCGCACGAGCGAGCTCGTCGCCATGCGTGAGCGCCTCGCCGACCACGACTTCGAGGACGTCTTCGGCTACAGCCGGGGTCGCAACATCATCGGCGGCGGGCGCATGGCCGTGGATGCCTCCTTCGATCGGCACCTCAGGGCGATCGCCGGCTGACGGCTGCGCCGGCATTCCAGCTCCTTCGACGCGGCGCGAGTTCGATCGCCCGGCGGACCCGAATCCGAACGAGGGGAGCCGGGCTCCCGTCCCGCGAGATCGAGCTCCGCCGATCGGTCCGGACGGCGAGGAGGGGTGATGGCCCGGCCCCGTCCCTGCTATCCGCCGTCTTGCTCGCGATCGATGGGGTCGAGGGCGTCGGCGTCGAGCCCGATCGTCGGGTCGCTCACCGCCGGGCCCGGATCGTGCGGCTCGCCCGATGTGACGGTGGTGCCGATGGAGGCGGCCATGATCGCCCCGATCGCGA
>JBFIHP010000023.1:0-13143 GCA_041601735.1 Planctomycetota bacterium
CGGCCTGCTTTCATGTGCTCTCGGGTGGCGGCGAGCGCCGCCCCTTTGCAGATCAGAACCTGACGCGAACCTGGGCGTAGGCGCCGAAGGCGAGGTCCGAATCGACCTCGCGGAAGGGCGTCGCCGCGCTGGTCGGGTTCTCGAAGATGTAGTCGAACTCGGGGATGAAGACCGAGACGTTGAAGAAGAACTGAGTCTGCGAGTTGTGCAGGTACTCGGCGAAGAAGTCGATCTCGTGGCCGAGGTGACGGTCATCGACGAAGACCTGACCCGTCTGGACCACGGTCACCGACTCGGAGCTGTGATTGAGGAAGGCCGTGAGGTAGGTCACGCCTGCCGTCCAGCGCTCCGCCGGCTCGAACTTGAAACCGATCTGGACCACGTGGACGTTCTGCGTCGGGATGAAGTCGATGTTGCCGAGACGCGAGAAGCCGCGGCCGGGGCTGGTCGAGTTCTTGTGACGGGTGATGAAGAGCGGTGTGAAGCCCTGCGTCGAATCTCCGTCCGGACCCTCGGCGAAGTAGTAGCTCGCGAAGACGCGGCCGCGCGACTCCTCCATGAAGGGGAGGGCGTATTCGGTCGTGAACTCGAAGACCATCGCGTTGATGTCGGCCCCGGTCTCGTCATCACCGATCTGGTAGGCGAATTCGGCGCTCAGGTAGAGGCCGTCCACCAGAAGGTCCCAGCTCTTCAGCAGGATGCCGAGCGTGTGGAACTCGCCGCCGATCTTGGCGCGACCGAAGGAGTCGATGCCGGGGTCGGCCGAGGTGGTTCCGTTGATGGGGGAGACGTTCGAGTTCGGCTCGTGCGCGCCGAAGTAGACCCAGTAGGCGTCGATCTCGACCGGGTCGAGGCTCTCGTTGCGGATCTCGGTGTAGATGCCGAGGATCTCGTCCTCGTCGCCGCTGGCGCGGAAACGACCGGCGAGCAGGCCGCCCGTGGCGAGGCCCGGGTTCACGAGACCGTCCGGCGCGCCCTCCTTGGCGTAGAAGAGGTGCGCGGTGCTGCCGCCGCCGAGCGGGATGTCGACGACCAGGCCGTCGTGGACCGTTCCGGTGAAGAAGTCGTTGCTGCCCATGATCAGGCCGGAACCGTAGACGATCTCCTGGCGGCCGATCTTGAGCGTGAGGTCGTCCACGCCGAAGAGGTTCACGAGCTTGATCCAGGCCTCGTAGAGCTGGACCTCGTCGAGTTCGTTGCCGCGGGCCTCGAAGCCGCCGGCCCCGGCGCCGATGGACGACGCGAGGTCTTCGGCCGTGTTGTTCGAGGCGCGGCCCGCAGCCTGGACCTCGAAGTAGGTCTCGATGAAGAGGGCGCTGCCCTCCTCGGTCGCGTTCGGCGTCAGGATGAAGCCGAAGCCGAGGTTGAACTTGTAGTCGAGGCGGAGGCCCTGGTCGTCGATCTCGTCGGTGAGATCGCCGGTGTTCGAGCGGTAGTCCACGCGCGTACGCCACTCGCCCCGGAAGTAGATCTCCTGGACGCCGCTGGGCGGTCGGACGACGCTGAAGTCCTGGTTGTAGGCGAGCGCGTTCACGTAGCGCTCGAGTTCGCCGGCGATCATGGCGTCGGAGTCGGACTGCGACCGGTCCGCTTCCATGGCCGACACCTTGGTCCTGAGGTCCGAGTTCTCGCGGAGGAGGACCTCGACCTTGTTCTCGAGATCGGCCAGGCGATCCTTGACGCCGTCTCCGGATTGAGCGTTCAGGTCGGGGAGGAAGCCTCCCAGGACGGCGCAACAGACGAGCAGTGCCGCAACGAGTCTCTTGGACATCAGTATTCCCCTTGCCTGGCCGTGACGGGCCTTCCATGGCAGCCCTTCGAAGCGTTTCGACGACATCGGATCGTCGGTGCAGCGAGGCCTGCGACTCTTCCTTCTGCCAGTCGATCCAGGCGCCGCCGGTGACCTTAGGCCTCCGACGTCGCAACGACTGCATCTCATGTACTGAATCCTTAGCACGGCCCGCCCACACCTGGCAAGATGCAATGCCCGGAGAGGGCGTTCGAAATCGATTCCCACGCGGTCATTAGGGTTGACAGCCCCATGGCCGGATCTAAGATCGCCAGCGAACGATCCCGTGTTCTCATTGAAGGCAAAAGGCGGGGTTGCCGTTGCTCCGGCCGCGGATTCGAAGAGGGATTGACAACCGAGTCTCGGGCTGCCGTAGAAGAGCCGCGCCTGCGCCTCCTCGGAGGCGTTCGCCGGTCCGTCCGGCCCTCGGGACGATCCCCATCGAAGTCCGGCCGGACCCGCGGCGCTCTCTCGCAGAAGGAGGGTTTCGATGGCGTTCTTCCGGAACAAGGCGAAGGAATACGGGCAGCTCGCGCTGCTCTTCCTCGGATTTCTGACCGGCATCGGTCTGGTCGTGACCTGCGGCGGGGGCGGCGGAGGAGGCCAGCAGCTTCCCTCGTCGACCTCGAGCACGATCTCGTTCACGACCCTCGACGTCGGCAACCTGATGAGCGGAGGCACGACGGTGCCGGTCGGGGTCCCGCCCGCGCTGCGCGGCGTGACCAACGTGCAGGACGCGCTCAACAGGCTCAACGTGGTCCTGTCGCCCGAACTCGCCCGCGTGACCGATCCGCTGGCCGTCGACTTCATCATGGATGCCGACCTCCCGGCCTTCATCAAGGACCCCGTGACGGGCGTCCCGCTCACCTTCTCCCGCCGCCTGGCCGGTCTGGTCCGATCGAGTTCGCTCTCGGGTCCGATCCGCGCGGATGATGCCTTCCTGCTCTCCTGCCAGGAGCCCAACGCCACGACCCCGCCCACGGACGTGCGCGACCTGATGCTCGTCATGCGCAGCTTCTGTCGCGAGACGGTCATGGGAGCGACGACCGGCGTGGGCGTCGTCGAGCTCTTCGATCCGGGATCGATCAACAGCAACGCCGGCATCAACGACTACACCAGCAATCTCGGCGGCGAGACCCAGATCCGCCTCGACGGCAACGACACCACCATCAATCAGCCCAAGATCACGGTCTTCGGCGGTGCTGCCGGCAGCCGCACGGCGCGGGTCATGCTGGACGGCAACGGCGACATCAACGCCACCGGCACGGTCAACGCGAACGTCGTCAACTCGACGACCACCGTCAACGCCGGAACCGACGTGAACGCCGGCGGCAACGTCAACGGCGTCAACCTGAACGCCACGAACAACGTCACCGCCACGAACAACGTCGGCGGCAACACCCTGACCGCGACCACCACGGTCACCGCCATGGACGTGAACGCCTCGAACGACGTGACGGCGGGCAATGACGTGACGGCGACGAACAACGTCGGCGGCAACACCCTGACCGCGACCACCACGGTCACCGCCATGGACGTGAACGCCTCAAATGACGTCACGGCCGGCAACGACATGACCGCGACGAACAACGTGACCGCGGGTGCGACCGTCTCGGGCACCGACGTCAGCGCGACGAACGACGTGACCGCCGGCAACGATGTCAGCGCGAACAACGACGTCAACGCCGTCATGAACGTCACCGCGGGCGGCGTGGTCGCCGGCAATGCGGTGGTCTCCACCACGAGCGTGACGGCCGGTACCGATGTGACGGCGACCGGCAATGTCGCCGCGGGCGCGACCGTGTCCGGCGCCAACGTGACGGCCACGAACAACGTGACGGCCGGCGCGACCGTCTCCGGCACCGACGTCGCGGCGACCAACGACGTGACGGCCGGCAATGATGTCATGGCCGGCAACGACGTGATCGCGACCAACAACGTGACCGCTGGCGGTGCCCTGACCGCCGACTCCCTCAGCGCCACCACGGACGTGACGGCCGGCAACGACGTGATCGCCGGCAACGACGTGACGGCGACGGGTACCGTCTCCGGCAATGCCGTCAGCGCCACCACCACGGTCTCGGGCGCCGACGTTTCGGCCACGAACGACGTGACGGCAGGCAACAACGTGACCGCGACGGCGACGGTCTCCGGTGCCGACGTTGCGGCGACGAACGACGTGACGGCGGGCAACAACGTGACGGCGACGGCGACGGTCTCCGGTGCCGACGTTGCGGCCACGAATGACGTGACGGCGGGCAACAACGTGACGGCGACGGCAACGGTCTCCGGTGCCGACGTTGCGGCGACGAACGACGTGACGGCGGGCAACAACGTGACGGCGACGGCGACGGTCTCCGGTAACGACGTCAGCGCCACCAACGACGTGACGGCCGGCAACGATGTCACCGCCACGGGTACGGTTTCCGGCAACGCCGTGAGCTCGACCACCACGGTCTCCTCGACCGGCGACACGACCGCCGGCGGCAACGTCGTGGCGGGCTCGGGCGGCGCGACGCCGATCACGCTGGACGGTTCGACCGGCGACGTCACCGCTTCGGGCGACGTCAGCGCGGTCAACGTCACGGCCTCGGGCGACGTCGGCGCGGTGAACGTGAACGCCAGCGGCGACGTCACGGCGACCAACGACATCGTCAGCACGGACGGCGCGCTCGTCGTCGAGATGCCGGGCACGGCCAACCGGGTCGTGGTCGCCGATGCCGACGTTTCCGGTCACGGTCAGATCACCGTCTTCGACGCCACCGGCGTCAAGACCCTGGTCTCGATGGGCCGCGACCCGAACTCGGATGTCGGCGAGGATGACGGCATCCTGACGGTCTTCGACGAGGTGGGCACCGAGACGATCACGCTCGAGGGCAGCACCGGCACCGTGTCGGGCATCACCAAGAGCTTCGTCCAGCCGCACCCGACCGATCCGAAGCTGATGATCCGCTACAACTGCCTCGAGGGCGGCGAGAACGGTCTCTACGCCCGCGGCACCGCGAAGCTCGAGAACGGCTACGTCCGGATCGTGCTGCCGGAGAGCTTCCGGCTCGCGGCCTCGACCGAGGGCCTGAGCGTCCACCTGACGCCCATGGACGACTGCGCCGGCCTCTACGCCCCGCGGGCCGAATTGACTCGCGACGGCTTCGTCGTGCGCGAGCTCTTCAACGGTCGCAGCAACGCGGAGTTCAGCTGGATGGTCAACGGCCTGCGCCGCGGCCTGGAGGCGCATGAGGCGATCGTGCCCAACACCGCCTTCCGTCCGAAGGTGAAGGGCGAGGCCTACATGAAGGATCGCCCGGGTCTCCAGCGCGTCATGATCGAGAGCGGTCTCCTGAACGCCGACGGCACGCCCAGCGAGAGTTCCGCCGCCCTTCGGGGCGACGAGCTCCTGAGCCGCCAGGAGATGAAGCTGCGCATGGAGACGGAGCGGATGAACCGCCGCAAGTAGTCCCGCGCGCTTCGAAGCGACACGAAGAGGCCCCCGATGCTCCGGCATCGGGGGCCTCTTTCAATCCACGCTCGACCAGGAGCGCCGCAGGAGCGCCGCTCTGACAGAGCGGCATCTTCGGCTCCGCGAGTATCGAATGCCGGCCTGTCGGGCCGGCGCCCTTCGAAGGCCGGCCTGTTCGACCGGCGCTGGAGCCCTGCGGGGCGATGACGACGCGCGCCGCGTCGCCTGCGAGTCAGCGCTCGATCAGGACGGGTGTCGTCGAACGGAGACGCTCGGGCAGGCGCCGGACCTGGATGCCGAGGATCGCGAGGCTCTCGCCCTTCGAGAACAGCCTGAAGTCGGAGCCGGCGTTCTGGCGGTTGCCGAAGCGCGCATCGGGCAGCTGCCAGACCAACCGTCTGATCTCCGCGTCCTCGAAGGTGGTCTTCGGAGCCGACCTGTAGGCGCCCCCGTGGGGCGCGCTCCGATCCCAGGAGTCGTACTGGAGAGCGAGCTCGGAGCCGGTGGCTCCGCGGCAGACCACCTCGATCTCGAAGCTGCCGCCGACGCGATGCGCGAACTCGTCGGCGATGCCGATGTAGAGGTAGGTGCCGAGCGTGCTGGCCGGCAGCCGGACGGCGGCCTTGCCCGCGCTCGTGACCCGACTCGTGGGCCCGTCCTCGATCTCGATCAGGCGCAGGCCGAAGCCGAAGGCGGTCTCGTGGCTGGCGGCGACCCAGAAGACACGATCGAGGCCGTCCTGCATCTTGAACCAGCCCTCATCGGGACGGGGCACCGGATCGGGGAAGGCGATGCGGACCGGCTTCTCGAGGTCGGGGAGGATGCCGCCCTTCAGGCGGGCGACGTAGCGGCGGGTGAGTTCGACGTAGAACTCGCCGTACTCCTTGCAGGGCGCGATGCCGCTGCCCTCGTCGAAACGGTTCCAGGTCTCGACCAGGACGATGGTCGGGTTGGCGAGGAGGATCTTGCGCCAGGACCACTCGTAGAAGCGGCCGTCCTCGCGCTTCCTGACCGGCGTTCCACGCCCCGGGATCCGGGTGTCGTCGTAGCCCGGACCCACGACCTGGACCTCGCTCGTCCCCTGGGGTCCGTGGAGGGCGGCGCCGGGTTGCCAGCGCGCGCCGGAGCGTGACTTCCAGGAGGGGTCGGCCACGATGAAGGGCCGGGTCCGGAACTCGGCGACGAAGTCGTCGGCGATCCGCTCGAAGAGGTCGCGATCGTGGGCGGCGCCGAGCGCGGGGCCCATGATGATGAGGGGGTAGCCGTCGAGTTCCCAGCGCAGCGACTTCGGAACCCGGCGGAAGAAGTGGAAGATGCTCTCCTCGAGCGCGCGCAGGGCCTCGGGCTCGCGCAGGTCGAGCGAACCCTCGAGGGCGGGGTCCCGGCGGCTCCGGCGCAGGATCTCGCCGTCGATGTGGAGGGCCATGCGCGGCGGTCGGCCACCGTCGGCCGCGATCTGCACCATGGCCTTCAGGATGGCCTCGAGCGCCTGGTTCGAGCGCAGGCTCGCCTCTTCGTCGGGGCGATCGGCCAGATAGCGCCAGCTCGGCGCGAAGAAGTCCAGGCCGGCCTCCATCATCCACTCGATCTGCGAGCGCTGCCAGTCGGCGGACGCGAAGTCCGCGGACTCGGCGTCGAGCAGGGTCTGGACCGTGGCGACGCTGCCGTCGGGATTGCGGAAGCCGAGGTCGGGATGGCGCCAGATCGGCTCGTAGAGGGCGCCCACCGAGGGCACGATCTTGACCGGGCCGCTGGTCGGCGCCGTCGGCTTCTCCTCCTGGGCCGCGAGCGGGGCGAGTCCGGAGACGATGACCAGGGCGACGAGGATCGGGAGACGGCTCATGTCGAGCATGACAGCCACCTTGCTTCTTTCTTCCCGCCCAGTTCTTCTTTCACACCAGCTCGTCGGGAAGAGCTTCGGTGCGGAAGGGAATCACGAGGCGTCCGAGGATCATCACGAGATGACCGAAGACGCCGGCCAGCCCCGTGAGCAGGAGCAGGCCCGGCCGGGGATCTTCAGCCGTGAATGCGACGAGATCCTCGCTGGGGTCGCCGAGGATCAGGCCCAGGCGTTCGAGCATGCCGGCGGCCCTTCCCTCCGGCGCGAGCTCCTCGAGAGCCAGATCGACGCGCGCGGAGACGGCGCGGTCGATGGCGAGCTCGGTCCCGGCCAGGACGAGCATGCTGCGCTTCTCCTTGTAGATCGAGTCGATGACCTTCAGCGTCGCGCAATCGACCGACCAGACGCCGGCGGGGCCCTCGTCGGGCTCGATGGTGAGGACCAGCCGACCGGCCTGTTCGGGATCGACCTCGCGCCAGCGGTCGCCGACGCGGACCGCGTCGCGATCGTCCCGGACGAAGAGGCCGAGCCGGGCCGGATAGGAACCGGCGCGGTTGAACTCGATCTGCGCCGGGAGATCGGCGGGGCTCAGGACCCGTTCGGCGAGGACCGGCGGTCGGGCCCGCGGCTCGTCATCGCCGAGGCTGACCTTGTCGGTCCACACCAGGCCGCCGAGCAGCGCAAACCAGAAGGCGACGGCGAACAGCCTGCGGACGAAGGTCATCCTCTCCCTCCCGGCATCGGCTCAGGCGCTCGGTGCTTCGCTGGTCTCGTCAGCGGGCGCGAGGGCGCTCCAGAGCTGCTCGGCGCCCCGGCGCATGAGCGGCGCGAGGCGACGGGTATCGACCTCGGGGAAGGTCCCCGAACGGTAGACCACCGCGCCGTCGATCAGGACCTGCTCGATGTGCTCCGGACCCATGCCGAAGAGCAGATGCTCGGAGAGGCTCTCCGGCGTCAGCGGCGTGCGCGGGTGGTAGTTCATCACCACGAAGTCGGCGCCGGCGTCACGGTTGGTCGAGCCCAGCTCGATGCCGAGCAGGTCGGAGGCCAGCTGCTGGGCGCCGACGATCATCTTGATCACGTCGTTCGGCGTCACCTCAGCCCCGCGAGCGCGGGCCTGCAGGAAGGCGGCCCGGGCTTCGGCGAAGACGTTGCTCCGGCAGCCGGCCGTGCCGAGCGCGGAGAAGTCGCCGAAACTCTCGAAGCCGGCCGCGGGCCTTCCGGCGAGGGCATCGCTGCTCGGGCAGTGCACCAGCCAGGTCTGGGCCTCGCGGGCGAGCGCGAGGTCGGCTTCCGGCGTGCAGGTCCCGTGGGCGAGGATCGTGCGCGGGCCGAGCAGGCCGAACTTCGCCAGGCGCTCGACGGTGGAGGCGCCGTGGCGGGCGCGCCCGGCCTCCAGTTCCGCGGGGCTGTGATCGATCCTGAGCTGGAGACCGCTCGAGGTGGCGCGGATCTCGGCGGCGAGGGTCTCGAGGAAGGCGTCCTCGACGTCGATCGGGTTCTCGAGGCCGAAGAGTCCGGCCATCTTGTCGCTGCGGCTGTCGAGGACGAAACGCCGGGTCTCGCGCAGCGCGGTCTCGCGTTCCTCGGAGTCGGCGGCGCCGTCGATCTCGTAGGAGGAGACCAGGCGAAGCCCCACGGTGAGGACCGTGTCGCGGACGAGATCGAGCGCACCCGTGACCTGGTTGGGCGAGCTGTGGCTGTCGATCAGCGTGGTCGTCCCGAGGCTCACCGCGTCGAGGGCGCCGGAGAAGGCGGCGGTCACGATGGTCTCGGAGCCGAGCGCCTCGGCCAGGCGTCGCCGCGACTCCGCGGGCTCCGTGCCGGTGAGCGACAATCCCAGGGTCTGCGAGAGGAAGAGGTGGCTCTGCGCGTTGACGAAGCCGGGAAAGACGTAGCGCCCCCGACAGTCGATGACCTCGCAGCCCGCGGGCGGGCGGATGTCACGATCGCGCGCGACGATGCGGCCCTCCTCGACGAGGAGATCGCGCTTCTCGAGCTTCAGGGGCTCCAGCGTCACCAGGACGCCGTTCTTGAGCAGGATCGTGCCGTTCATGGGGTCGGACCTCGTCGGGGCGATTCGAAACCCGAGTCTTTCACGGTTGGCAGGCGAGAGCAAGCCCGACCGCCGACTGTATCGTCCGACCGGCCAGGACCCTGGAGTCCGAACGGCCATCTTCCGCGACACCACGCGGAGGCGCAGCAGGGGAGCGCGGCGCGAGCGCCACAGGAGCGCCACTCCGACAGACTGGCATTCCGGGCTTCCGAGAGCGGCATTCCGGGCTTCACCGTGGGGGATTCCCGCCTCCACGAGTATCGACGGCGGCCTGTCGGACTGGTGCTCCTGCCCATGCACGCGAGTCAATCGAGAGGGCCTGGAACCGTCAGAGACCGGATTCGCGAGGCCCGCAGTTGGAGCGCCAGGCAAGCCTGGTGGTCCTTACGGCGACGGGTCAGGCGCCGACGAGGCTGAAGGGGAGGCCCAGCTCGGCCGGGACGCCCGGGAAGTTCTTCTCGATGAAGTCCTGCCCGCCCTTCTTCGTCTCCTCCGAGAGGCTCTCCTCCAGCTCTTCGTGGCAGGAGCCGCAGATCAGGAGCGGCGGCGCCAGGAGACGGCCGCCGCGCGCGAGGGCGGCGATCTCGAACTCGGCCTCCGGGGGCACCTCGGTCCGGCAGGCGAGGCAGGAGCCCGAGGGAACGCTCCCCGCGCGGGCTCCGATCCGTTCGACGAATTCCTCCAGCACCGCGCGGCTCTCGTCGCTGACCTTCCCCTGGACCCGGGAGGCGCAGTCCTGGCAGATGGCCAGCTCGAGCAGGGTCTCGCCGTCGCGGCGGGCCTTCTGGATCAGGTAGCTCCGCCCGCTCTCGAGCAGGTCGTGGCCGCATTCGATGCAGATCCGGAAGGGACCCTCCTCGAAGCAGGAGTGGAGTTCGTCCGGGATCTCGGGCAGGAGGAACTCGATGCCGGCGAGATGGTCGAGGATGTCCGCGGGATCCTCCGGATCGGGCTCCGGCCGAGCCGCGCCCTCGGGGTCGATCGGCTCCCGGTCGTCGTGCCTGTTCTGCGGGTCGTTCATCGCCGGATTCTACCGCGACGGGCCCCGAGCGGGCAAAAGGGGCCTCGATCGGGCCTTCCGGCTGCGACCCGGGCCCGCCCGCGCTATGATGCCGGCATGACGAAGACCCTGCGCAGCGTCCTGCTCGTCCTGCTCGCCCTGCTTCCGGCGGTCCTGTCCGCGCAGAGCGGGGGCTCCGGTCTCGACCTGGGTTTCTTCGAGCACCGCGACGTCGTCTCCGGGACCACCGGCCTCGCGAAGCTCTTCGGTCGGCATCCGGAGGTTCGAAGCGAACCCTTTCGGCTCGACGACCGGCTGCGGACCCGGCTCGAGGGCTGGGACATGGTGGTCATCGGCAGCTTCAGCGAACTTCATCAGGACTGGGACGACTTCGTTCGCCGCGAGAAGCCCGATCTCCTGAACTGGGTCGCCCGCGGCGGAACGCTGGTGCGCCTCTGTCGCTACTGGAAGTCCGACCGCCTGGACATCCTGCCCCCTGGATTCACGGTCGAACGTGGCGAGGAGACTCGCGACGAGTGGTTCCAGGCGCCGACCGCGCTCTCGCTCTGGGACGACTTCGTTCGCGGCAAGCCGAGCAGGCCCCTCGAACAATCGACGCCGAGTAATCCGGCCTGGTTCAGACGGCCCGGCGGCGTCTACGGCAGCTACAAGGGCGAGACCCTGCGCGGCCCCTACGGCGCCTTCGACAAGTGGAGCAGCCAGTTCACGAGGAGCGCCAACGACAAGGACCACACCGGCAGCCGCCTGGCCTTCGCCCTCCACGCCGACCACGGCAAGGGGCGGATCATCCTCCTCCAGCTGATCCTCGACAAGGTGGATGGCGGACGTGACCTGCTCGAGAAGAACCTCTCCGAGGACTTCGTCACCAGTCTCGTCGCCTACGGGGCCCGGAACCCGAATCCCGCGAAGAGGAGGGTCGTGAGGCCGGTCACGCCGGAGCCGATCGACCCGAAGCCCATCCGGCCGGAGCCCGAGGACCCGAAGCCGCTGCCGCCGATCATCCGGATCACCGGCCGCGCTTACCTGGACGAGGACGGCGACGGCCGCTACGACCGCGGCGAACTTCCCCTCGAGATCGGCGTCCACCTCGACGACGTGGTGACCCGGACCGACGCCTCGGGTCGTTTCACGCTGGAGCATCGCCGCGATCGTTCGGCCTTCCTGCGGATCGATCTCGACGCCCGGTTCGACCGAACCGGCGGCTGGTTCGAGTTCCTGCCCGCGAACCTGAGCGACAAGTCGGTGCATGCCGTCGATCTGGCCCTGCGGCAGACGCGCGAGGATGTGCGAAGGGCGATCGCGGCCAGCCTGCCCGCCGGCCTCGGCGATCCCGCCGTCCAGGCCGAGGCCGAATCCCGACTCATCCGGCTCGCTCGCAAGGAGCGGGCCCGCCGGGTCGTTCTCTTCGCGGGCGCCGCGACCGACGACGACCTGGCCGCCTTCGCCGATCGTCTCCGGCGCCTCTTCGCCGGCAACGCCGGCTTCCAGCTCTACTTCGTGTTCAACCCCGGTTCGCGGGCCTCCGAGGGCCTCGCGCCGCCCGACTGGGCCTTCGACCTCGGGCGCTGGCGCTTTCGCTGCGGTTCGGCCGCCCGGGACCTCGATCCGCTCGAGGGCCTGACCACGGTGGTGGCCACGGCCGGGCTCGCCTCCGTCGCCGGGCCGGACCTCGTCGCGCTCGGACCTCCGGGGCGGTCCGGAGCGGGCGCCGACGATCTCAGGGCCCCGCTCCTGGTCGATCCCGCGGATCTCGCCATCGAGGCCCGCTACCTCGTGTTCGAGGATTCCGACGGCGGGGCGCTCACCCGCCTCGAGCCCGAGGCTTCGCAGGCCGTGGAGGAGGGGCCGAGCCGTCCCATCCATCGCTTCGGCAGGGGCGACATCGGCGCTCTGCTGGATGCGGCCGTCGAGGCGACGAAGGATTGACGGGCGCTTGTCGGTCCGCGCGACCGGGCCTATATTGCCGGGCCGGCAGGAGCCGGTAGCCCTCGAATGAAGCTGGAGGCCAGGGACGTGGCGAATCGCGACGAGAAGTGGGAAGACAACGTGGGCGGCTCCTTCTACGTGGACAAGGAGTGCATCCTCTGCTCCCTCTGCGTGGACATCGCTCCTGACAACTTCAAGGAGAGCGACGACGGCGATCACGACGTCGTCTACAAGCAGCCGGAGAACGAGGACGAGCGCAGCGCCTGCCTCGATGCCATGGAGCAGTGCCCGGTCGATGCCATCGGCAACGACGGCTGATCGCGGTCCTTTCCCCCGGGCCGTCCGACGGCCTCGCAACGAGCCGGAGACCCAGGTCTCCGGCTCGCGTCGTTTCGGCCTCGCGGCCCGGGTGGTGACATCCGTCGGGCTGGCGATTAGCATCGGCTGAACCGGGCCCGGCGAGCGGGCGCGGCAGATCGAGGAGCGCGATGACACTGGAATCCTGGGAAGAGCTGATCGGCGAGCGCATCGGCCCGGACGGCCGCTACGTGATCCGGCGCCGCATCGGGCAGGGCGGCATGGGGGTCGTCTTCGAGGCCTTCGAAGAGGAGCGCGACCGCAGCGTCGCGATCAAGGTCCTCTCCGGAGACGCCGGCTCCGATCCCGAGATCCTGCAGCGGTTTCGCCGCGAGGGCTCGCGTTTCAACAAGCTCCGGCACCCCAACATCGTCCGCGTCTACGGCATGGGCCGGGCGCGGGGGATGCTCTACATCGCCAGCGAGTTCGTCGATGGGCGCGACCTCTACGACCACATGCAGGAGCGGGGCCGCTTCGAGATCGACGAGGCCCTCTCGGTCGTCGAGGCCGTGGCCGGCGGCCTCGCGGTGGCGCACGAGAGCGGCGTCATCCACCGCGACCTCAAGCCCGAGAACATCATGATCACCCGGGCCGAGAATCTGGTGAAGGTGCTCGACTTCGGCATCGCCAAGGATCTCAACGCCTCGGTCGCGCTGACCATCCGGGGCACTTACCTCGGCACGCAGGGCTACAGCGC
>JBFIHP010000024.1:0-12950 GCA_041601735.1 Planctomycetota bacterium
ACCACTTCGTCGTGGGCTACGGCCTCGACTTCGCCGATCACTACCGGAATCTGCCCTACATCGGCGTTCTCGACGAGAGCTGCTATTCTGGGGGCGAGGCCGAAGAAGGCTGAACCGGCGCAGCGAGCGGAGTGACCGAAGAACCCATGTCCTGGAGCGATCGCAGCTACTCCGATGAGGGGCCCCTGTTCCGCGGCGGCGGTGGCAGGCCGGGGCCGACGGTCTGGCTGGTCGGCCTGAACGTCGCCGTCTCGGTCCTACTCTGGCTCGGCGGCGGCGGCGTGAACGGCGCGGGCACGCGTTTCGTCCACGACTGGCTGGGCTTCCGCACCGACATCGGACTCGACGCGATCTGGCAGATCTGGCGTCCCTTCACCTACCAGTTCCTGCATGGCGGCGTCGGCCATCTGTTCTGGAACATGGTGATGCTCTGGTTCACCGGCAAGATGCTCGAGGAGGCCTTCTCGCCGCGCCGGCTCGTCGCGCTCTTCCTCGGCTTCGGCGCGGTCGGCGCCCTCGGCTACGTGATCCAGTCGATCCTCAGCCCCCATCTTCTGCCTCCGGTCATCGGCGCCTCGGGTTCGATCATCGGACTGGTCGTGCTGATGGGTTTCACCTTTCCGCAACGGCAGATCATCGTCTTCGTCGTCCGCATGACCTGCGCGGTCTTCGCCGCACTCCTGGTCGCCCTGGACCTCCTCTACGTGCTCGCCGGTCAGGGCAGCGGGACCGCCCACTCGGTTCACCTCGGCGGCGCCTTCGCGGGCTTCGCCTTCGCCTGGCTCTGGCCGCGGTTCGCGGCCCGGCTCGAGGACATGCAGCGCGAGCGCGAGCAGCGCCGACGGGAGGACGAGGCGCGGAACCGGGCCCATGACGAGGCCGAGATGGATCGCATCCTGGAGAAGATCAACCAGGAAGGGATGGGTGGACTCACCGAGGACGAACGGAGCTTCCTCAAGCGCCAGAGCGAACGCCTCCGTGGCCGCTGATCGGAGCCGATCCCGACTCCTTCGGCCGCCCCGGAGCGCGTGGTAGCATCCGGCCATGCCGCTGCGCGTGACCGAGATCCGCCTCTCCCTCGAGGGCGACGAGAAGACCGTCATCGAACGAGCGATGAAGCGGGCGCGCCTCGCCCCGCAGGAGGTCGCCTCGGTCGAACTCGTGCGCAAGTCGATGGACAAGCGGCGCCGCCGGCCGGAATTCGTCTACACCCTCGACTTTCACCTGGTCGATCCGCGGCGCGGGCCGCGTACGGCCGGCCGCAAGAACGACCCGCGGGTGCGCTGGGTCGAGGTCGCTCATCCCGGCAGCGTCGAAGCCGGCGAGACGCCGTTGGAGCACCGACCGGTCGTCGTCGGAGCCGGACCGGCCGGTCTCTTCGCCGCGCTGATCCTCGCGCGCGAGGGATACCGCCCGATCGTCCTCGAGCGCGGCTCGCGCATGAACCGCCGCGTCGGCCAGATCGCCGCCTTCCATCGTGAGCTCGTCCTCGACCCGGAGAGCAACTACCTCTTCGGCGAGGGCGGCGCCGGGACCTTCTCGGACGGCAAGCTCACGACGCGGTCGAAGGACCCGCGGGCCCGCCTGGTCCTCGACGAGTTCCGGCGCAAGTCCGGGCTCGAGGTCGTGGGCTACTACTACCGCCCGCACCTCGGCTCCGATCGCGTCCGCGCGGTGGTCGGCAAGCTCCGGCGCGAGATCGAGGGACTCGGCGGGGAATTCCGCTACGACTGCCGCGTCGACGGCCTCGAGCTGCGGACGGGGCGGGTCGTCGGCCTGCTGACGAACGCCGGACCGCTCGCGGCCGAGGCCGTGATCGCCGCGCCCGGGCACAGCGCGCGCGACTTCTATCAGTCCCTCCATGACTCCGGCGTCGGCCTCGAACCCAAGCCCTTCCAGATGGGCTTCCGCGTCGAGCACCCCCAGGACTTCGTGGACCGTTGCGTCTATGGTCGCTCGCGCGACCAGCTCGGCGTCGCGCCCGCCGACTACCGGCTCGTCGCCCAGGTGGAGGACCGGGGAGTCTTCTCCTTCTGCATGTGCCCCGGCGGTGAGATCATCCCGGCGATCCACGATCGCGAGCACTACAACACCAACGGTATGAGCTATTCGTCGAAGGACACGGGCTTCGCCAACTCGGGTCTGGTGAGCACCGTCCAGCCCGAGGAATTCGAGGTCGCCGGGCCGCTCGGCGGCATCGAGTTCCAGAAGCGCTACGAGGCCCGCGCCGCGGCCCTCGCCGGCGACCGCTTCAGGCTGCCCGCCCAGCGCCTGGGCGACTTCCTGGCCGACCGTCCCTCCGACGATCTCCCCCCGATCAGCTGCCGGACGGAGACGATTCCGGCCAACGTCGCGGAACTGGCGCCGTTCTGGTTGACGGCGGCCGTCCGGGCGGCCCTCGGGCGCTTCGAGAACCAGATGCCCGGCTACCTGTCGGGTGACGCGGTCATCTGCGGCCCGGAGGCGCGATCATCGGCCCCGGTCCGGATCGTCCGGGATGCCGAGAGCCTCGAATCGGTCACCACGGTCGGCTTCTTCCCCGTGGGGGAGGGCGCCGGATTCGCCGGCGGGATCGTCAGCGCGGCCGTGGACGGCTGGAGGGCGGCGGAGGCCGTCCTCAGGCGACATGCCCGGCCTCGAGGCGGCTAGGAGAATATTCAGGTGGCCCGGACGTCGATCGATTATCATCAGAACCCCGTGCGACCGAGCTTGCGCTCGCGACGACCACCTTCCGCTGGCCGCGAGACAGGACCCATCGCCGGTTACGACCGATCACACGATCCATCGAAGGGGAGAACATCCATGCATCGTGTCCCGAAACGATTCGGCCTGGCGGCCTTCCTGATGCTCATGATCGCGATCCTGGGCGGGAGCCCGCTCGAGGCTCAGAGCAAGCGGCAGGAGTTCCTCGCGGCCTTCAAGAACGCCGTGGCGAAGAACGACTTCAGCCGGCAGCGCAGCCTGGTCGGACAGAACAAGGACGAGGCCTTCGGCGGCTTCTTCGATCTCGAGGCCGATCTCCTGAAGGCGCGAGTCGGCAACGACACCGAGGCGGCCAACAAGGCCTACTCGCAGCTCGAGGCCCTGGCCGGCGCCTACCGCCTCGAGTTCAGCGAGGCCTTCCTGAACGACCGCTTTCGCTGGGCGAACGGCCTCGAGGGTGAGGCAGCGCAGGGGCGCATCGACGCCTACAATTCCTACTGGAACGGAGTCCAGAGTCAGGCGGAGGGTGACAACGGCAACGAGGAGGCCTATCGGGCCGCGCTCGAGAGCTACTCGAACACCATGCTGGCCTGCGCCAAGATCAAGGACCAGTACTGGGCGGCGATGGCGGCCAACTACATGTCCGGCATCCACAACAAGTTCAACGAGTACTTCGAGGCGGCCTACTACGCCCTCTGGGCGAAGCGCTTCGCCAACGAGGGCGGGATCTCCGGCCGCAGCGAGTTCAACTGGATCGACGGCTATCTCGGCGATCTGAACGAGAAGCGCCGCGTCGTGATGCCGGAGCTCATCGACACGAACATCGGCGAGATGGACAAGGCGAAGGCCGCGCACCAGAAGGCCGTCGAGGCGGCCACGAGCATCCCCGCGGGGGGTGAGGGCTCCGGCAACAAGGGCGAGGGCGGCACCGTACTGGCCGCGCCCAAGGCCTCGAACGAGTACGAGTGGGTCGATCACAAGATGAAGCACGGCGTCGAGAAGAACGCCTGGACCAAGCTGAAGCTGCCCTACTGGAACGCGCGCTACGTCTCGCCGACGAACAACCGGAAGGACCCCTTCTTCCAGTACGCCCAATTCGAGAAGGATGCCGAGCCGGTCGAGTTCGGCGCCTTCCCCGGCGGCAAGGCCGAATACGACGGCAACCTCAACTTCAGGACGGATGCCGACAAGAAGAACAAGGTCAAGGTCAAGTCGAACAAGTTCGCGAAGCTGGACATGAAGGTCCGCTATGACGACGACCGCGAGGCCAAGATCACCCATATGATCATGGACTATGAGGCCGAGTGGCTCGAACTCTTCGGCACGAAGTTCAACGCCTCGGACTCGGCCAAGTTCGCGATGGTCGCCTGGTACGGCATCAGCACCGTCAGCGGCAAGGTCTTCGGGACCGAGGTCGAGATCATCGACACCAACGGCAACGGCATGTTCCGCGATTTCGGCGAGGACTCCGTCGTCATCGGCAAGGGCCGCAATGCGCGGGTCGAGCCCCTCGGACGTTACCTCTACCTCCCTGAGGAGGGCGGCTGGTATCCCTACCAGGTCAACGTCGTCGACAAGGACGGGACGACGATCCGCACGCGGCCCTACAAGGGGTCGCTCGCGCCGATCCACGTCAAGTTCAAGACGGGCTCGGGCGAGATGCCGCAGTACCTCGTGGCGAAGGGCACCGGCGAGGACGTCGAGTTCTACTTCGATCTCATGAAGGGCCTCGATCCCTCGAAGCCGATCTGGGTGCCCGAAGGACGTTACGAGATCTACCAGGGCTACTTCACCTTCGGCTCGGGCAAGAAGGAGACCAACCTGCTCATCGGCAAGGGGCGCTCCGGCACCTTTCCGGTCGAGGCCGGCAAGTTGAACGTCTGGGAACTCGGCGGCGCCGGCGAGAAGGGTTTCTGGATGATCGGCAACGTGCACCGCAGCCCCGAGAAGAAGTCCGAACTGATCTCGGTCGGCAAGGACATCCAGGTCTTCGGCAACTTCGGCGAACAGTACTTCAACTTCTACGTCGAGCGCCTGACTCCCACGGTCACCATCCACCGCGATTCGGCGGACGGCCGGAAGGTCGGCGAGGAGGACATGCGCCTCCCCGGCGGCGACAACATCCAGATGGTCGATCTCTGGTACCCCGCCAACTGCACCATCAAGAACGCGCCGACCTCGGCCGACCTCTGGGCTCAGCTCACCGCGAAGCACGGCAAGCTCGGCCAGATCACCTCGGAGTGGTTCCGCGTCGTGGATTGAACCGACCTCGGACCTGAACGGCTCGAAGCCCGCCGGAATTGCCCTCCGGCGGGCTTTTCCATATCACCTCTCGTCCCGCGCGGGCCTTCGAGCCCCCTCGGCCCCGCGCGAACGAGGTCCGCATCAACCCGGGGATCGATGCCCGTGCTCCGAGTCGCCGCCGTCTCCTACTTCAACGCCCGTCCCCTGCTCGGGGATCTGCGCGACCGGTCCGAGGTCCGGGTCGAGGAGATGCCTCCGGCCGAGGTCGCGCGCGCTCTCGCCGAGGGTCGTGCCGACGTCGGTCTCGTGCCCTGCGCGGCCCTCCTCGAGAACGAACGGTTGACCTTCCTGCCGGGGATCTGCATCGGCGCGCGCGGCGAGGTCGACAGCGTCTTCCTGTGGTTGCGGGAGGGGACGCTCGCCACGGAACGCCGGCGCGAGGCCGCGGCGGGCCGGCCGATCACGATCGGCCTCGACCCCCATTCGCGGAGTTCCCGTCTGCTCGTGCGGCTCTGGCTCGAAGATCAGCCCGGGCTCGACCCTCGCCAGGTCCGCCTCGTCGAGGCCTCGCCCCGCCGGCTGCTCGAGAGCGAGGACGAGAGAGCGGGCACCGACGGCTTCCTGGTCATCGGTGACCTCGCCATGATGCGGGAGCCCGGAGAGGGCTGGACGCGGATCGATCTCGCCGAGGCCTGGACGAGGACGACGGGCCTGCCCTTCGTCTTCGCGGTCTGGGGCCTCGATCGCGATCTGCTCGCGAAGCGGCCCGAGCTGACCCAGATCTTCAGGGCCGCGCTCGAGACCGGAATCTCGCGGATCGACGACTACGTCGCAGCCGAGGCCGCCGCACGCGGCATCGATCCGGTTCGCGCCGGCCGCTACTTGCGCGAACGGATCGTCTATCGCATGGATGAAGACGCCCGGCGCGGGCTCGAGGCCTTCCTCCAGCGCGCGCGCGGTTTGGACCGGACAGTTGACGAGACCTCCGCCGGAGCGGCGGATCCCGCGGGAGACGGAACATGCTCGACCTGAAGTACATTCGCGCCAACCCCGAGATCGTGAAGGCCGGCGCCCTGAAGAAGCGCATCCCCTGCGAGATCGACCGTCTGCTCGAGCTCGACGCCGAGGTGCGTCAGCTGAAGACCGACTCGGAGACGAAGAAGGCCGAGCAGAACAAGGCGACGAAGTCGATCCCGACGCTGAAGGGCGAGGAGAAGGCGGCGGCCATCCAGGCGATGAAGGAGCTGGGTGCCGAACAGAAGGCGATGGACCAGCTCGTCCGCGAGAAGGAGGCCGAGGTCCGCGAACTGCTCCTCCGGGTGCCCAATCCGCCGAGCGACGAGGTCCCCGACGGCGCCGACGATACCGAGAACGTCGAGCTGCGCCGCGAGGGCGAACCGACCGTCTTCGACTTCGAAGCGAAGGACCACATCGAGCTGGGCCAGATGCACGACATGCTCGACTTCGAGCGCGCGACCCGCATCGCCGGCAGCCGCACCTACTTCCTCAAGAACGCCGGCGCCCTGCTCGAGCTCTCGGTGCTCCGCCTCTCGCTCGACCACATGACGGCGAAGGGCTACTCGCCCATGCTGGTCCCGAACCTCGTGCGCCGCGAGGCCATGGAGGGCACCGCCTACTTCCCCGGCGGCGAGGACCAGGCCTACTGCACCGAGCGCGACGAGCTCTATCTCATCGGCACCGCCGAGGTGCCCCTGACCTCCTACCACGCCGGCGAGATCCTCGACGTCTCGGAGCTCCCGAAGAAGCTCTGCGGCTGGTCGAACTGCTTCCGGCGCGAGGCGGGCGCGGCGGGCCGCGACACCTGCGGCCTCTACCGCATCCACCAGTTCCAGAAGATCGAGCAGGTCATCGTCTGCGAGGCCGACGAGGAGATCTCGAAGGCCTTCCACGCCGAGATCCTGAAGAACTCGGAGGAGGTCCTGCAGCTGCTCGAGCTGCCCTACCGGGTCGTCAACGTCTGCAGCGGCGATCTCGGCGCCGGCCAGATCCAGAAGTTCGACATCGAGACCTGGATGCCCTCCCGCGCGAACTGGGGCGAGACCCACAGCGCCAGCCGCTTCCACGAGTTCCAGGCCCGCCGCCTGAACCTCCGCTACCGCGATGCCGAGGGCAAGGTGCGCGTCTGTCATACGCTCAACAACACCGTGATCGCCTCGCCCCGCGTGCTCATCCCGCTGATCGAGAACCACCAGCAGAAGGACGGCTCCATCCGCATCCCGGAGGCCCTCCAGCCCTACATGGGTGGATTGGAAGTTCTAAAGCCTCGGTAGAACCGTTGTCACGAGGCCTCGCAAAGGGGCCTTCTCGGTGATGACGAAATGACCGAGCGCGCGCCGGCCCCTTTGTGAGGCCTCGTAACTACCTCGAGTGATCTGTCGCCGGGCTGGAGTAGGGAAGGCCCTCCAGCCCTACATGGGTGGGCTTGAGGTCTTGGTGCCGAAGTAGGCGTTGGAGCGCCGAGCTTGCTCGGCTGTTTCGGAGAGCTTGCTCTCCGATTCAGGAGCGCCGGCCAGACAGGCCGGCAACGAGCAGCTCGAGGGCGTTCCCGGTCGTGAGCGGGAGTCGGCGAAGGCCGGAGGATCAGCCCTGATGCCGCTCTGTCTGAGCGGCGCTCCTGAGGCGCTCCGGCCGCTTCGCGCGCCACAGGGTCTTCACCGGAGATCGCAATGGGAGAGCAAGCTCTCCCAAACGGCCAGGCAAGCCTGGCGCTCCAGCGCGGTTTTCGAGATTCGATAGGTCGAGAATGCCGCTCCGTCCGAGCGGCGCTCCTGGTCAGCGCTTGTTGCCGCCGCCGAGGATGTTGCCGATGTTGCCGCCGCCCCGGTTGCCGCCCCCGCGGATGGCGTCGAGGAAGGGCGAATTGGTGTTGCCGCCGGGCTGGTTCGCGCCGGGCTGATTGCGGCCCCCGCGGCCGCCGCCCTCACGAGCGTCGCCCTCGCCGCGCGCGCCGCCGCGGGTCGAACGACCGCCGGCGCCGGCCGCGCCGCCAGCCTGGAAGGGCTCCGCGACGGTGCCGTCCCAGGCATAGGTCGATTTCATGTTCTGCAGATCCTCGCGGAACTGCGGCAGGAGGACGATGTGCACGTAGTGATTGTCGAGCTCGTCCTCGCGGCCGTCGCGGATCATCCGGTCCATGACCTGGGGGTCGATGTCGGGCGAGATGATCATCTCGATCTTGACCGCGACCGGGAGTCCGCCGCGTTCCAGCGCATCCCACTCGTCCTCCCAGAGGAGGGTCGCGTCCTCGGTCTCCTCGGCGGCGGTCGTCTCACGGTTGCTCGCGGACTCGCGCGTTCCCCGCTCGCCCGAGGGATTCTCGCCGTCCTCGCCCGCCGGACCGAAGCTGTCCGAAAGGCTGCTTCCGGTCAGATCCCAGCCGGTGTACTGGAGCTTGAAGCTGATGATCCGGTCCGTGATCATCCGGTAGTAGCCGCCGCGCGTGATCTCGTCATCGACGCCGGGTTGCTCGCGGCGATGAAGCTCCCAGAAGCGGTCGTCCTGCTCGTTCGGTTTCAGGAGCCAGCTGACCTCCGAGATCAGCGCGGGCTGACCGATCAGGTCGTTGTCGGGAGTCTCGATGTTCGCGTCGGCGAGCAGCGAGGGGCGGGTCGTGATGAAGTGCAGGCGGTCGGCCCGGTAATCGCCGTTCTCCACGTTCTTCCCGATGAACATGTCGTTCTCGAAGACGTTGTAGAAGTAGGCGTTCTCGAGGTCGTCGGCGATCTGCTGGAGCACGGCGGGGCCCTGCCGGCCGGCGTCGCTCATCTCGCGTACGAACATCTGGGTGTTGACGCCGGCGCGGATGATGGCGAAGACGGAGAGGAAGACCATGGCCGCCACCGCGATGGCCACCATCAGCTCGAGGAGCGTGAAGCCGAACTCCCTGGCGTTGCGCGTCATCATCGTTCGTCGTCCCTCATGCGTCGGCTTCCGCCGGTGTCGTCGGAGGCACCCATGGTCTCGGTGAGCGCGTTGCCGCTGCCGGTCGGGTCGCCGGAGGCGCCGACGTTGGCCTCGCCGGAGCCGACGCCCTCGCCTCCGGGGCCGAGGTCGGGCCCGCTCATGGCCTCGCTCTCGAAGGGGTGCTTCACGTAGGTCACGATCGACATCGAACGCGCGAACTTCGCGCTGCCCGGATTGTAGAAGACGGTCAGCGTCACGAGGTAGCGCAGCTGGCCGAGGCTCTCCTCGATCTCCTCCTCGCCGTCACCGAAGCCGCCGCCGAGCGGATTGCCGCCCGGGTCGGCGGCCCGGGACTCCGGCTCGATCTCCTCCTCGCCGGTGATGCCGCCGGACGTGCCGAGATCGATCTCCTCGGAGTCGATGCGATAGGAATAGTAGTAGAGGCTCTCGTCCTCGATGAAGTAGCTGATGTCGTCCGCGGAAGCGAGCTCGAACTCCTCGCCGAAGTTGTTCTCGGCGCCGTCCACGTAGATCGGCTCCTGACCTTCAGCCGGCCGATCGAGCAGGATGTGGGCGAGCTTGTACTCCATGAGCTGCTTCATCTTGCGCTTGACCGCGCCGTCGGCGACCCGGCGGTGCGAGTCGGCGAGCGAGATGAGCAGGGGGAGGGCCGTGGTCGCCACGATCGTGAGGGCCACCATCACCTCGAGCAAGGTCATGCCGGACTGCGGGCCGGGGCGCTTCGCGTCGCGCGCGAAGAAACGAAACCGACGTCGGGATGACCGCTCTTCAGCGCGCAAGTCTCGCACCTCCGTCGTCCAGGTCGAATTCCTCTTCCTGGGGACTGTAGAACTCCTTGTAGCCCCGGTGGACGCTGACGCGACCGCTGATCTCCTCCACCTCCATCGTCATCTCGAGCCCCTTGGCCGTCACGAAATGGATCATGTGGGGCGGGATCGTGCCATCGACGCGGAACATCACCCAGTAATCGGCCTGGAAGACCTCGTTGCCGTCGGGGCCCGGAGCCTGGATGTCCTTGAAGAAGATATCCGTCTCGAGCTTGTCCCAGCGTTTCCGCTCGATCCGTTCCGCGACGTCGTCGGGGTCGAGAAGGCGCACCTCACCCTGACGCGTGATCTCGATGTAGCGCCCCATGCGATCCTTCCGCGGGTAGACCAGGCGACGCCACTGACCGGTCTCGAGGTTGAACTCGATGACGCACTCGCGACGATCCTTGGCCGCCAGGGCCCGCAGCTCGCGGTAGGAGCCGACGAACTCGCGCACGGCCGAGTGCAGCTGCTGCTCCTCGGTCATTCCGCTGTAGGAGACCACCGACCAGCCGACGCCCATGCCCAGGATGGCGACGACGACCATCAGCTCGATGAGCGTGAAGCCGGCCTGGCGAGTTCGGGCGGCGATCGTGGCGGTCCTGGTCATGACGGGTCAGAAGCTCTCGTTCAGCGAGATCGTGCCGCGGGCGCCGATGTCGTCCTCGGTGTCGAAGATCTTGTCGGGGCCGGCCGAGATCACGATGTACTCGTTGTCGTCGTTGCGGCGGACCGTGAGCTCGGTGCCCCAGGGGTCCTTCATGTCCTCGCGTTTCACGACCTTGGCCTCGACCAGGGTGTCGAGGACCGTCTCGGCGGAATCGAAGGGCCGCCGGATCTCCTCGGCCTCGATGGCCTTCTCGATCTCGGCGCAACGTGTCGCCGCGAGGTCGTGCTGGGCGTCCTTCAGGTACTTGCGGACGGCGACGACGCCGACGCCCGCGAGCAGGCCCAGGATGACCACGACGACCATGATTTCGATGAGGGTGAAGCCGGCTTCGCGGCGCCTGCGGTTGTTCTGCATCATTCCTACCTGAAGTCCTGGCCCGACCTTCCCGGCCGGGCTGCTTTGATTATCCGGCGCCATTATAGACGCAGGGCGATGCGGTCCCTCTTCCCGAACTTTCAGGTGAGGCCGCTCATCTCGATCATCGGGGTCACGATCGCCATGACGATGAAGCCGACCACGACCGCAAGAGCCACGATGATAAGAGGTTCCAGCACCGAGGTCATCTTCTGGGTGGCGATGTCGACCTCCTCGTCGTAGGCCTCGGCGACCTTGTAGAGGATCTCCTCCAGCTGACCGGACTGCTCGCCCGTGGCGATCATGTAGCCCACCATCGGGGGGAAGATGCCGGTCTTCGCGAGCGGCGTCGAGATGTCGGAGCCCTCGACGATCGAATCGTGGATGCCCTTCAGGGCGTTGGCGAGGACCTTGTTCTGGATGACGTTCTGCACGATCTTCAGCGACTGCAGGACCGGGAGGCCCGACCTGAGGAGCGTCGCCATCGTCGTGGCGAAGCGCGAGATCGCCTGCTTCTTGAACAGGACGCCCATGACCGGGAACTTCAGCGTCATGCCGTGCCACCGGTAGAGACCGTCCTCGGTCCGGGTCCAGGCCTTGAAGGCGCCCCAGAGCAGGACGAGGGCGCCGCCGATGGCCCACCAGTAGCTCTGGATGAACTCGGAGACGTTGATGAGGACCTGCGTGATCGTGGGCAGAGCGGTGTCGGTCTCGCGGAAGATGTCCTGGATCTTCGGCACGACGACCGTGAGCAGGATGATCACCACGATCGTGCCGACGATCGCCATCACCGCGGGGTAGGCGAGGGCGGCCGCGACCTTGTTGCGGATCTTGTTCTGCTTCTGCATGTAGTCCGCGAGCCGCATCATGATCGTGTCGAGGTTGCCCGAGGCCTCGCCGGCCTTGACCATGTTGACGTAGAGTTCGCTGAAGAAGGAGGGGCGCTGGCCGATCGCCTCGCCGATCGTCATGCCCTGCGTGACCTTCTCGCGCACGTCGCGGAAGACCTGCTCCATGTCGCGGCTCTCGACCTGGTCGATCAGGGCCTTCAGGGCCTCGACGACCGGGATGCCGGCGTTGAGCAGGGTCGCGAACTGCCGGGTGACGATGGCGAGTTCGCCGATCGCGCCGCGGCGGAGCTTGAACTTGCGGCCCTTCTTGCCGCCGCTCGACTTCTGGTCCTTGAGTTCGACGATCTCGAAGA
The DNA here is from genome assembly GCA_041601735.1 of Planctomycetota bacterium. Taxonomy (GTDB): domain Bacteria; phylum Planctomycetota; family DRQF01; genus JACKGY01. The sequence goes on from JBFIHP010000024.1 coordinate 11,927, forward strand.
CGTGGACGCGGTCCACGCGGAGCTTCATGCGGGCGGCGGCCGCGGTGTCGGCATCGACGATGCCGACCCGGGTTCCCCCGTTCTCGTCGTAGGCGCGGTACTCGAAGATCGGCATCGCTTACTCGATATCCAGCTGCGTGACCCGGATGATCTCGGACATCGTCGTGACGCCCTGCTTGATCTTCTCGACCCCGTCCTGACGGAGCGTGCGCATCCCGTGGTTCATGGCCACGCGCTTGATCTGCGTGGCGTTGGCGCGCTCGATGATCAGGGTCTTGAGGTCCTCGTTCAACGGCAGGAACTCGTAGATGGCCACCCGACCGGCGTAGCCGGTGTTGTAGCACATGTCGCAACCGCGGCCGCGCGGGAGGCGGCCCTCGGGCAGCTCCTTGCGGTCGAGCTTCAGCTCCCGCATCTCGGTCTCGTCGGCCTCGGAGGGGTCGTAGAATTCCTTGCAGTCCGGGCAGATGCGGCGGACGAGACGCTGGGCGATGACCATGACCAGGGACGACGCGACCAGGAAGGGCTCGACGCCGATGTCTACCATTCGGGTGACGGCGCCGGGGGCGTCGTTGGTATGGAGGGTCGAGAACACGAGGTGACCCGTGAGCGCGGCCTGGATCGAGATCCGCGCGGTCTCCTCGTCGCGGACCTCGCCGACCATCATGATGTCCGGGTCCTGGCGCAGGAGCGAGCGCAGACCGGCCGCGAAGGTGAGGCCCTTCTTCTCGGAGACCTGGATCTGGCTGATCGCGCCGAGGTGATACTCGATCGGGTCCTCGATCGTGATGACGTTCTTCTCGGATGAGTTGATCTCCGAGAGCACCGAGTAGAGCGTCGTCGACTTGCCCGAACCGGTCGGGCCGGTGACGAAGACGATGCCGTGCGACAGGTTGATGACCTGGCGCATGAACTTCATCTGCTTCTCGTCGAAGCCGAGCTGATTCAGCTTGAAGACGCCCGAGCTCTTGTCGAGGAGACGCATCACGATGCGCTCGCCGAAGTTGGTCGGCACCGAGGAGAT
>JBFIHP010000025.1:0-12857 GCA_041601735.1 Planctomycetota bacterium
CGTCGAGGAGCAGATCGAGCGCCACCTCCGGATGCTGGACGAGCTGGGGGGCCGCGGTCCGGGACTGCCGGAGCCGGAGGCGGACGACCCGGAAGGCGTCGAGGCGGCGGCCCTCGGCGAGCGCCTCGCCCTGGCCGTCATGACCGCGGCGATGCTGGAGATCGGCCTCGATCCCGAGATCGTCGAGCCGGGCGACCTCGGCCTCCTCACCGATGCCGATCCCTGGGGGGCGCGACCCCGCGATCTTCCGCGAACTTCGGTGCCGACCGCTCGGCCCGCCCGCGCGGGTCTCGTGCTCGTGCCGGGCTTCTACGGCAACGAGGCCGGCAGCGGCCGCCGACGCATCCTCGGCCGCAACTCGAGCGACCTGAGCGCGGTCTTCTTCGCGGCTCGCTGCGGCGCGGCGCGGGTCGAGATCGTCTCACGGGCGCGCGCGCTGATGACCGCCGATCCCCTCTTCCTGCCGGCGGCGCGGCCCATCCCGCAGGCGAGCCTCGCCCATCTCGAGGCCATCAGCCGCGCGGGCTCCCCGGTCGTTCACCGCGAAGCGATCGCCCTGCTGATGGCGAGCGACATCGAGCTGGTCCTGCACGGCCTCGAAAGCGCCTCCGGCTCGATCATCCGGAGGGACGTGGTGGACGACCCGGGTCTGGTCACCCTGGTCCATCACGAGGGCCGCGACCCCGGCGGCTCGTCGCGGCGCCGCGACGGAGAGAGGCAGGACCCCGCGCCGGCCGGCGAAGAGGGGGTCGGGACCATCACGCTGGTCGGCCCCGGTGTTCGCTCGATGGGTGCCGGAGAGGATGGAGTGACCGGCTTGCTCGAGCGGGCGGGCATCCCCGCGGTGCGGGTCCTGCCCGGTTCGACCGACGGAAGACTCCGGCTCTCGACGCGGAGCACGGACCTCCGCGCCGCGGCGGCCATCCTGCACGAGGCCTTCTGTCGGCCCCGGCCGTCCGACCGCTCCTGATCAGTCGTCGTCGACGCCGATCTCCAGGCCCTCTTCGCTGCCGCCGTCCGGGTCATTGAGCGCGGGTCTCGCAGGCATCAACTCGCGGAGCGATGCCTTCAGGTCGTCATCGCGAACCGAAGCGAGATTCTGGAATTCGCGCGGGTCCCGACGTCGGTCGTAGAGCTCCTCCTCGCCCTCCTTGTAACGGATGTAGCACCATCGCTCGTTGCGGATCGCCATGCTGTGCCTCCCGAGGACGGAGAGGGCCGCGTGGGGCCAGGCTGCCTCGGGGTCGCGAAGAAGCGGCAGGAGCGAGGGCGCGTCCAGGTGGGTCGGGGTCTCGAGGCCGAGGAGATCGCAGAGGGTCGCGAAGAGCGAGACGAGCGAGACCGGGCGCTGACAGACGCCGCCCTCCTCGACCAACCCGGGCGCCACGATCATGAGCGGGACTCGCGTCGCCTCGCGCCAGAGGGTGAGCTTGCGCCAGGCCGTCTTCTCGCCCATGTGCCAGCCGTTGTCGCTCCAGAACACGAAGACCGTGCGCTCGCGAGCCGCGAGTTTCTCGTAGGCATCGAAGACCTCTCCGACCTGTTCGTCCGCGAAGGCGATCGACGCGAGATAGGCGTGGACGGCGTCGGGCCACTTGCCCTGCTCGACGATCTTCCGGTGATCGTCGCGACCGAGAGCGAGTCGGCGGCCGGTGTCGGGCAGATCGTCGGCATCACCGTCGAGGACGAACGGGAGCCTGATCGACTCGCGATCGAAGAGCTCATAGAAGCGTCTCGGCACGATCCAGGGCAGATGAGGGCGGGCGAAGCCGATGCTCAGCGCGAAGCGAGCAGCCCGGCCGTCGAGGCGCTGCAAGGTGTCCACGGCCTCCCGGCGAATCGCCGTGTCGGCCATGGGGAAGCCGCCCAGTTCCTCCGGCCTGATCGATCCCCAGCGCATGCCCTTCACGTTCTCGAGGCCGCGGGGGAAGCGCTCCTGCGAGAAGCTCTCCGGCGGCCGCGGGTTCTCGACGTCGGGCCAGAACCCGTCCCAGGCCGTGTGGTCGACGAATTCCTTGTGGTGGATCTTGCCCAGGCCGAAGCTGCCGATTCCCGCCTTGCGCAGGTGATGAAAGATCGAGGGGCGCCCCGAGAGCCCGCTCGAGCTTCGCCAGTCCTGGGCATTGAAGTAGACCCCGCTCGTGCTCGGGTAGAGCCCGAAGTAGGTCGCCGTTCGCGACGGGTTGCAGATCGGCGCCGCGGCGTGGCAATCGGTGAAGAGCATGCCGCTCGCGGCGACGCGATCCATGTTCGGCGTCCGGGCGTCGGGGTGGCCGCGCAGACAGGAGAGCCAGTCGTTGAGGTCGTCGACCCCGACGAAGACGAGGTTGTCGAATCGCGGCGGCCCGGTCTTCGCAGCCGCGAGGCGAGGCATGAGGAGGGCGGCGGCCAGGCCGGCAAGGAAGTCGCGTCGGGCGATGGAGTGCCGGGTCTTCGAATCGGTCATGCCCGGATGCTCGCACGCGGGCACCGCTCCGTCCACGCTGCTCCGGATTCAGGTCGGGGGTCGCGGCCGACTTCAGTCGTCCTCGTCGATGCCGATCTCGAGGCCCTTTTCGCTGCCCGCGACCGGGTCGTAGGGCGCGGGGTCCGCGGCCGCCATCGCCGCGAGTCTTGCCTTCAGCTCCGGTTCGCGGAAGGCGGCGAGATTCTGGAATTCCCGCGGATCGCGCCGGCGATCGTAGAGCTCCTCCTCGGCGCCCGCGGCGTAGCGGATGTAGCACCATCGATCGGTACGGACGGCACTGCACTCGTTTCCGAGCATGGTGACCGCCGGGTGATTCCATGCCGACTCGGGGTCGCGCAGCAAGGGCAGCAGCGAGGGCCCCTCGCAGTGCGGCGGCCTTCGCGCTCCGATCAGGTCGCAGAGGGTGGAGTAGAGCGAAATGAGCGACACCGGCGCCCGACAGACGGCGCCCGGCTCGGTCAATCCAGGGGCCACGATCATGAGCGGCACCCGCGTGGCCTCGCGCCAGAGCGTCAGCTTGCGCCAGGCCGTCTTCTCGCCCAGGTGCCAGCCGTTGTCGCTCCAGAGCACGAAGGCGGTCCGGTCGCGCGACGCGGAGGTCTCCCAGGCCTCGAACAGCTTGCCGACCTGATGATCGGCGAAGGCGATGGAGGCCAGATAGGCTCGCGTCAGCTCGCGCCAGTCGCCGGTCTCGAGGACACGGGCGTGATCGCCTCGGCCGACGGCGAGTCGCCGGCCGGTCTCCGGGACATCGTTCAGATCCCGGTCCAGGACGAAGGGCAGCTTCAGCTCCTCCGGCGGGAAGAGGTCGTAGAAGGACTGCGGCACGATCCAGGGCAGGTGCGGTCGATAGAAGCCGACGTTGAGCGCGAAGCGTTCGCCCGAGGCGCCGAGTTCGAGGAGCGTCTCGATCGCCATGCGTCGCAACTTGCCGTCGGAGATCGGGAATCTCTCGTGCTGGCTCTCGTCGAGCCCGGCCCAGCGCAGGCTGCGCTTCTCGCCGGGGAACTCGTCGCGCGGGAAGTACTCGGGCGGCCGCGGTTGTCCGACCTTCGGTCGGAACCGGTCCCAGGCCGTGCGGTCCACGAAGCGCTTGTGGTGGATCTTGCCCATGCCCACGGTGGTCAGACCCGCCTCGCGGAGCCGGTGGAAGATCGAGGGCTTGCCCTTCAGGCGGCTCGACTCGCGCCAGTCCTGCTCGTTGAAGTAGACCCCCGAGCTCGCCGGCGACATCCCGAAGTAGGTGGCCGTGCGCGAGGGGTTGCAGATCGGCGCCGCGGCGTGGCAGTCGGTGAAGAGCATGCCCTGCGCCGCGATGCGGTCCAGGTTCGGCGTCCGGGCGTTGGGGTGGCCGCGCAGGCAGGAGATCCAGTCGTTCAGATCGTCGATGCAGACGAAGACGAGGTTGTCGAAGAGCGGCGGAGTCGGTCTAGCGCGCGCGGCGGCGAGACGCGGCAGGGTGAGCGCGGCGGCCAGGCCGGCGAGGAAATCGCGTCGCGGAATCGATCTGCCCGATGCCTCGTCCTTCATGGCGGCATGCTCTCATGCGGGCCGGGGGCCGTCCACGCCGGGCCGGATTCAGACGAGGGCGACGGCCCGGACCGGCCAGCGCAGGTGGAAGGCCGTGCCTCCCCCGGCGCGGTTCTCGCAGAGGATCGAACCGCCGTGGTTGATCGCGAGGGCGCGCGAGATCGCGAGGCCCAGGCCGACTCCTTCCGCCTGGCCGCGGGTCGTGCTGCTCTGGGTGAAGGAGTCGAAGATCCCGTCGATCTCGTCCGCCGGGATGCCGGGACCCCGATCGGCGACGGTCACGACCACCTCGTCTCCCTCGAGCGCGAGATCGAGGTCGATCGCTGCGCCGTGGGGCGAGAACTTCAGGGCGTTGCCCAGGAGGTTGAGCAGGATCTGCCGGATCTGCTTGCGGTCGTACTCCACCGCAGGGGGGAAGTCGTCCGTCACCCCGATCTCGATGCGCAGGTCGTTCTCGGCGAGGCGCGCCGCCTGCTTGGCCGCGAGATCGCGCACCATCGCCACGAGGTCGTGCGGGCGGATGTCGGAGTCCATCTTGCCGGCCTCGATCCGCGAGATGTCGAGGAGGTCGTCGATGAGCGGCATCAGCTCCCCGGCGCTCTCGAGGATCTGCTGGAAGTAGCGCAGATTCCGCTCGCGATCCGCCCGGTCGATCTTCTGGATGCCGAGCCGCGCGAACGAGATGATTCCGTGGAGCGGAGTCCGCAGCTCGTGCGAGACCCGTCCCAGCAGCTGCGATTTCGCCTCGTTGGCGCGCTCGGCTTCCTCCTTGGCGAGGACGAACTCTCGGGTGCGATCCTCGACCGTCGTCTCGAGCTTCTCGGTCAGGACCCTGAGGCGACGCTGTGAGTCGAGCGCATCCGACATCATGTTCAGCATGCCGAGGCGGGCCTGCTCGAGGTCGTTGACCCGGGCCTTCAGCTCGGCGGTCTTCGCCTCGACCGTTTCCTCGAGCCGCCGCGCGTGCCGGGCCTGGTCCTCCCGCAGGAAGGCCGCGCCGAGGGCCTGTGCGAGGACGCGGGCGACCGTCGTCAGCAGGCGCTGATCCGAAGGCTCGGGCAAGCGCTCGAGCCGGAGGCCGAGCACGCCGATCAGGCGGCCGGCGGCGAGGAGCGGGTAGCCGCAGAAGGTCGCCAGGCCGTCGCGCAGGGCGGCCGAGGTCGCGTCGTCGTCCTGCAGGCCGCGCAGGTCGGGCACGAGCATCTCGTTGCGGCTCGCCGCCACCATGCCGGCGAGCCCGCGGCCGATCGGGAGGTTCTCGGGCTCCTCGGAGAGCCCCTCCGTCAGGCCGGCCGCCGCGGCCAGCACGAGACAGGCGAGCTGTCGCCGGCAGTGCTCCGGGTCGGGACAGGCCGGGCAGGAGGCGTTCGATCGCCCGAGCCAGAGCCGGACCGCGGCGCCGGGGCTGTGGGCGGCGATGATCCGCGTCGAGCCTTCCGCGATCGCCTCCGGGCCATGCAGTTCGGCCAGGTAAAGCGAGAGCTCACGCAGGGTCTCGATGCCATCGACGGACGAGTCGTTCGACGCTTGGCGGCGGGGCATGGGGTTCCTTCTTCCGGTCCTTCCCTTCCGCTATCGGTCGGATGGCCACGGCCCTTGAGCGCCTCGCGACTCAGCGGCCGGGCAGTTCGGCCAGGATCCGCGCCAGCTCGGGTCCCAGCCGCGCCCAGGAGAGGCCCTCGAAGGCGGCGATCAACTCCTCGTCGGGGCCCGGCCTGGTCCGGAGGAGCGCCTCGAGCCGGTCCTCGAGTTCGGCCTCCTCGTAGAGGGCGCGCTCCGGATAGAGCTCGGGGTAGACCAGGCGCCGGGGCACCAGGGGGCGGGCGCCCTGGAGGGTCGCCTCGAGCATGGCCAGGCCGAGGAACTCGTGCCGGGTCGTCGAGACGGCGACCTCGGCGCGGCGCAGGAGGGCGAGGTAGTCGCGCCGGTCGGCGATGGTGCCGTCGTGAACGAGACGTTCGCCGAGCCGACGGCGAGCCTCGGCGAAGACGGGAGGCTCGTCGCGAAAGCGCTGACCCGCGAGCGCGACCCGGAAGTCCAGGCCGCGCCCGGCGAGCGCGAACAGCGCCGCGAAGAAGCGCTCGGGGTTCTTGTCGTGCTCACGGCGGTGGTTCCAGAGCACGATCGGCGGGCCGTCGGCGGGTCGCGGATCGCGACAGGGCGGCTCGTTCTCGAGATCGAGGGGAAAGGGGAAGATGCGCGAGCGTTCGTCGAGAGCCTCGGCGATGCTGTCCAGTCGCATGTCGGGCGCGGCTCTCAGGATCTCCGGAGCGGCATCACGGAGAGACTCGAGGTTGTAGCGACTGTTGAAGAGGTTGAGATCGGCACAGCGGGCCGAGAGGAGGTTGGTGACCGCGAAGTGGCGGTCGCGCTCCGCTTCCACCCGGACCGGATAGTCGAACTGGTTCTCGTGCCAGTAGATGACGCGCGGGAGCCGGGCGATCTCCGCCGGCAGGAAGCCGACCAGCTGAGGCAGGTCGAGGAAGGTCGAGACGAGCAGGACGTCGGCGGGCGCGGGCGGCTGCCGGCGAAGCTCGTCGGCGAAGTGCAGCGCCGCGAAGCGCATGCGCCACTTCCAGCCGCGCGCCGGGAGCGAACGGACCTCGACCTCGAACTCGGGTCGCGCCGCCAGCTGATCGAGAAAGCGAGCGTGGGAGCCGCCCAGGTAGGGCTCCAGCGCGAGGATCTTCACGGAAAGGCCGGCAAGACCTCGGGCAGGTCCTCGAGCTGGAGCTTCTCGCGTCCGCGAGCCATCTCCATGAAGGGCTCGACCTCGTCGTTGAAGTCCTGCGCGCCCTCGACCTCGTCCTCGTCCATCACGTCCTCGTCGCAGGAGTCGCCGGGACCGGGCGCCACCATCGCGCGCCGGTAGCTCTCGGCGGCTTCGCCGAACTGGCCCTCGAGGTGCCAGCAGAATCCCTGGTGCATGTGGAAGCGCTTGAGCACGAGCGGATCGCCCCAGATGCTGACCAGGACGTCGGCTGCCCGGAAGGCCTCGGCGGCCTCCTTGTAGCGCCCGATGTGGAAGAGCGCGTAGGCGATGTAGTAGAGGTTGTTGGACTGCCAGCGCGGGTTCGCCAGCTCGACCGCATCCATGTCGGAGACGATCTCGAGTTGCTTGCCGCCCTCGCGCCAGCGCCGCGCCTTGATCAGACAGCGCGCCAGGAGAAAGCGAGGCCGGACGTCATCGGGCGCCCGTTCGACCGCGGCCTCGAGCGCGGCGATCGTGCGGGGCGAATCGCCGGTCATGTCGAAGTACATCGCCACGTCGACGAGGAGGTCGGCCTCGTCGTCGCCGGCCTCTTCCTCGCGCAGCTCGCGCAGCTTGCCCTGGATCTTCGGGTCTTTGTCGGCTCGGATGGACATGCCGCGATCCTACCCGGTGGTCGCGCGCTGAAAAGGCCCCGGCCCCGGCAATGACCCGGCGCAGGAGGAGCCCCGGCCCGAAAGGCCGGCATCGCATGCTCGAGGGTATCTGGATGCCGCTCTGTCTGAGCGACGCTCCTGACGCGCAAGAGGAGCGCCGGCCCGACAGGCCGGCATTCGGCGCTCGTTGAGCCGGCGATGCCGCTCCGACGGAGCGGAGTTACAGGCGGTCGTAGAAGTCGTCGCTTCCGTCCAGGCGCGACAGGAAGTCGTGGAAGTCGATCTTCTCGTCCGAACCGATTCTCGCGTCATGCGCGAGGGGCCCGCCCACGAGGCGGTCGAGGACCCAGGGCGCGAGGGCGACCTCGCCGGTCAGGCTGTCGCGATCGAGACCGTCATCGACGCGGATGATGTCCTGGGCCACGAGGCGCGACTCCGAACCCAGGAGGCCGCGCTTGCGCAGGAGGTCGCGCGGCGACCGGCTGACCAGGCGCAGGAGGTCGATCGGGTCGAGCGTGGGCTGCCCCGAGAGGGCCTCCCGCGCCGCCAGGGCCGCCACCATCAGGATCTCGACCTCGCCCAGCTGGAAGTCGATCTGGAGGCGGCGCAGCGGAAACCGGTCGGCGTCGCGGGACGCGGCCAGTCGCCGCTCGAGCCCGCGCCGCGCCCGATCGAAGCGACGATCGAGCTCCTGGAAGTCCTCGGCCGGTTCGCCGAGGGTCTCGCGCCAGAGACCGTCCGAGAAGGCGCAGGCGGCGCGGCGCTCGGCGATCCGCGTCAGGGCGGCGACCTCGAGGAAGTGATCGATGCCGTCAACCAGGGGGCGGATCGCGAACCGACGCCGCTCGGTCCGGGAGGGCCGGGTGAGCCTGCGGTAGGCCGCCGAGCTCAGACCGTAGGCCCGGCTGAGCAGATCGTCCGACTCCACGTCCTCCTCGACGAAGCTGCGCAGGAGGCCGCTCTTCTGGAGGGCTCCGTCGGGTCGGAGCAGGGGCATGGCCTCGAGGACCTCGTAGTTCGAATCGCAGAGGAACCAGAGGAGTTCGCGGCCGCTGACGTAGGCCTCCTCGGCTGCGAGACGCTGATGCAGCAGCCTGAGGACCAGGGCCAGCTCGGTCGGCCGCAGCGGGCTGCCCGATGGGCGAAGCAGGGCCTCGAGGCCGCGCGGGGGACCCTCGGCCAGCATGGCCAGCAGCTCGTCGCGGAGCCGACGCTTGCGGGCCTGGAGGCGTTCGCGCTGGCGGCGCGGCGGCGCCTCGGCCAACTCGATGGCCAGATCATCAAACTTTTCGTATATCCCCAGGAGGCGGGCGAGCCGCGATCGACGCGTCGCCCCCGTCTGGACCACAGCCTTGCTTTCCGGAGTCAAATTCTTGTCTTTCATGGCTTTATGCCTTCAGGCCCGGCCGGGGAAGATGGCGGCCTCTTACAAGATACGGTCGAGATCCGGCAGGGAAAGGACCGCCGCGTCCCGCAACGCCCGTCGAGTCTCCAGGCCCGCCCCTCCCAGGGACTTCCGACGTTCGGAAATTCCTCCTGCCGGCCCCGGGGGCGGCCCGACAGCCTGTTGAGCCCCGGGTCGATTGGTGCAACAATCGGCGCGCCAAAGAGATAGGGACCATGAGCGAGATCGTCCGAACCTTCGAGAACCTCCGTGCCGAGCTGCAGCGGCTCCGGGAAGACCCCGCGCGCGATCCCGCGCGAGTGCGGGAGATCCTGGGCGACCATCTCATCGAGATCGCCGACAACATCGCGGATTTCGACGACCACGAGAAGGAGCTCATGCTCGATCTCCTCGAGCCCGGCCAGCAGGCGGATTTCCTCGAGGAGATGGACGAGAAGGAACAGGCCGGCTTCCTCGAGCTCCTGAGCGCCCGCAACGGTCTCGCGGCGGTCATGAGCGAGATGAAGGCGGACGACATCGCCGACATCCTCGACGATTTCCCCGAGGAGGCGCGCCAGGTCGTCCTCGACTCCCTGCCCGAGGACCGCGCCGAGGAGATCCGCGAACTCGCGGCCTACGATCCCGACACCGCCGGCGGCCTCATGACCACGGAGTTCCTCGCGGTGAGCGAGGACACCACGGTGCGCGGCGTGAAGGACCTGATCCGTTCGAACGGCGAGGTCGAGTCGGTCGGCAACATCTTCGTCACCGCCGAGGATCGCCTGCTCGGCGTCTTCTCCGTTCGCCAGCTCATCCTCGCCGACAACGAGCAGAAGGTCTCCGAGTTCATGGAGCGCGACGTGATCTCCGTCGAGCTCGATGACGACGCCGAGGAGTGCTACCGGGTCATGGAGACCTATCACCTCGCCTCGATTCCGGTCGTGGACGAGTACCACGATCTCGTCGGCATCGTGACCTTCGACGACGTGCTCACCGTCGGCGAGCGCGAGGCCAGCGAGGACGTGTTCAAGATGGCCGGTTCGGGCGACCTCTACCCGACCCGCGACTCGATTCTCGGCCGGGTCCGCAAGCGTCTGCCCTGGCTGCTCGTGTCGATCTTCGGCGGCTTCGGTACCGCGTCCGTCATCCGGCTCTTCACCGACGGCGACGTGCAGGTCGTCAGCGAGGTCGCGCGCTTCCTGCCGATGATCGTCATGCTCGGCGGCAACATCGCGACCCAGTCCTCGGCGACCATGGTTCGCGGCTTCGCCACCGGCGAGATCGACAGTCACAAGATCGGTCGCGTCATCGTGGGCGAGGTCGGCGTCGGCGTGATCGTCGGCGCGCTCTGCGCGGCGATCGGCGGCCTGCTCGCCTTCTTCGGCGGTGAGAGCGGGGCCTTCGCCATGGCTGCGGTCGTCCTGGTCTCGATCACCTGCCTGTCGCTCATCGCCGCCACCCTCGGCACGCTCATCCCCGCGATCTGCGAGCGCCTGAGCGTCGATCCGGCGATCTCCGCGGGCCCCTTCATCACCATGCTGATCGACATGGTGGGCGCGGCCGTCTATCTCTCCTTCGTGCTGGCATTCCGGGTCCACATCTGATGGCGCTCGACCTCGTCATGCGCGCGGCCTGGCTCGTCCCCGTGACGGCGCCGCCGATCGCGGGCGGGTTCGTCGCCCTGCAGGGCGAGCGGATCGTCGATCTGGGGCCGGGCGAGGGTCCCCGCGCCGATCGTGTTCTCGACTTCGGCGCCGCCGCGATCATGCCGGCCTTCGTCAACGCGCACACGCACCTCGGTTGCGCCTTCCTGCGCGGCGAGATCGATGACGCGGGCTTCCTCGACTGGCTGACCGGAGACGTCACGCCGCGCGTCATGACGATCGTCGAGGACGATCGCGCGCTCCTCGAGAGCTGCGCGCTCGAAGCCGCGCGCGAACTCGCCGCGGGCGGCATCGGCACCGTCGCGGACTGTTTCTTCGACGACTGCGGCCGTCGAGCGCTCGAGCAGGTCGGCCTTCGCGGCATCTTCTTCCGCGAGATCTTCGGCTCGCGCGCCGACGATCTCGACGACTACGCGGCCCGCATGACGCGGCGCTACAGCCGCGACCGCGCCGAGCTCGTCGATGACCTGCGCGGTTACGGCATCGCTCCGCATGCGCCCTATACGGTCCCTCTCGAGGTGATGCGCGCCGCGGTCGAACTCGCCCGCGCCGGGGGATCGCGGGTGAGCATCCATCTGGCCGAGAGCGTCGAGGAGGTCGAGTTCTTCCGCCGGGGCGGCGGCCCGATGCGCGATCTCTTCGCCGCGGGCTCGCGCGCGAGCCGTTATCGCTTCGGCGCCGGTCCGGCCCGCATGCTCGCCGACGAGGGTCTTCTCGGCCCCGAGAGCATCCTCGTGCACGCGGTCCAGGTCGATGCCGACGAGCTCGAGGCCATCGCGAGCTCCAGAGCCTCCGTCGTGCACTGCCCGAGCTCGAACGCAAGGCTGGCCGTCGGCATCGCTCCGGTGGAGGAGATGCTCGCGGCCGGGATCTCGCTGGCGCTCGGAACCGACAGCCCGGCGAGCACGGGCAAGCTCGACATGTTCGAGGAGATGCGCCTCGCGATCGCGCTGCAGCGCCTGCGCCTCGGTCGCCCCGGTCGGCTCGATTCCGCCCGCGTTCTCGAGATGGCGACCCTCGGCGGCGCGCGTGCGCTCGGCCTGGAGGATCGGATCGGCAGCCTCGAGATCGGCAAGCTCGCCGACCTCGCGGTCGTGGACCTCGGGCGGCCCACGCAGGCGCGCGTGCGGGACCCGATCGCCGCGATCGTCCACGGCGGTCTTCCATCCGACATCCGGCTGCTCCTCGTCGGCGGCCGGGAGCCGGCTCCGGAGGCGCCATGAGCGGGCGGGAGGACGAGGTCCGGCCGGGCCTCCTCCGGCGCTGGCGGCGTTGGCTCCTGATCCTCGCGCTCGCCCTCACGCCGCGCTTCTTCTTCGAGCTGCACAGGGTCGAGGGCGTCAGCATGTGGCCGGCCTTCAACGAGGACGGCAAGGGCGACTGGCTCCTGGTCCTGAAGTCCTGGGTCGATCGCGACCCGCGCCTTCTGGATCCGATCGTCGTGGTCGATCCGGACGACGGCGACCGGACGGTCCTTAAGCGGGTCTGTGCCCTGCCGGGATTCATCCCGCGGATCGACGACGGCGACCTGAAACTGCTGGACGGCTCGCTCGGCCTCGAGTCCTTCGTGCCCCGCGATCTCGATCGAATCCAGCGCGACCTGGTGCCGATCGCCGGCCTCGGCGACCTGAGCTTCCGGCCCCGGGGTCGCGGCGGCGACATCGTCGACGGTCTCCGCCGCGTCTTCATCCGCCCCGATCGCGGCCGCGCGGCGCTCTCGGAGGGGGGCCGTCACCTCCTCATCGAGGCCGACGACGAGGGCGGGGCGAGCTTCAGATTGCCGGAGGAGGATTTCCGCGACGATCACCGCGGCGCCGGCGGCCGGCTGACCGCGGGCGAGAACCGCGTGCGCGACATCGCCCTCAGCATCTCCTTCGCCGCGTCCGCCACCCCGGAGGTCGGCACGCGCCTCACGATCCGACACGTCCTGGAGGAGAACGGCGAGGGTGAGGATCTCGAGATCCTGGTCACGACGGAGGGTCTGGATCTGCGCCTCCGCGGCCGCGGCGCGCCGGAGGCCCGGCACCGGCTCGAGCCGGGTCCCGGACTCGTCTTGCGCTGGATCCTGGTCGATGACCACCGCGCCCTGCTGGCCGGCCGGGATGGCCGGGAGGAGAGCTTCGAACTGCTTTCGGACAGCCGCCGCGACCTCGTGGCCGGCTCGACCCGAAGTTATCTAAGATTCGATCTCGAAGGCAGTTCTGTCATTCTATCCCGTCTTGACACCGCCCGTGACCTGCACTACACTTCGCCCGCGGGCGGCGCGGGGAGCGGTCGGGACTGGCCTGGCGACCGCCTCTTCCTCCTTGGCGACAACAGTCCGGCGAGTCGCGACAGCCGATTCTGGCGCTCCGAACTGCCGCTCGAACCGGTCGGGCGTCCCGTCCTGGTGCTCTGGCCCTGGAGCCGCGCCCGCCTGATCGATTGACAAACTCCGGAGGCTCCC
>JBFIHP010000026.1:0-12515 GCA_041601735.1 Planctomycetota bacterium
GGCCGGCCTGATGCTGGTCTTCTCGTTCCTGTTGCTCCCGCCGCTGACCGGGCTCAATCTGGCTTCTCGACTCGGACCCGCGAGCCTCATGGCCGCCGCCGCCGGCGTCGGTGCCTCCCTGATCGGCTTTCTCGCGGCCTTTCGCCTCAACCTGCCGGTCGCGCCGACCGTCGTCGCGATCTCCGTCCTGATGCACCTGCTCTCGCTCGTCGCACGCTGGCGGCCGTTGCGCGCGCTCCTGGTCGTCGCGGTCTCGGCCACGGCCCTGGCGGCGCTCGCGGTCGGCGTCCTGATCTTCCCGCTCCCGGGGCAACAGCCGGTGGGGATGGGCGGCGGGCATGCGCACACGCATGGTCCCGCAGCGGGCGCGACGGGACCGACGCGTGAGGAACTGCTCGCGAGCGGGTTGCAGCGCCTCGCGGGTGAGACCGACCCGGCCGCCCGCCTCGCCGCCGCGCGCGATCTGGAGGACCTCGAGGACTCGCGCGCGACGGAGGCACTCGCCAGAGCGCTCATGGACCCGGACGTCGAGGTTCGCGAGGCCGTGATCAAGGCCCTGCGCGCCGTCGCCGATCAGTACCAGCCGCCGCGCACCCTGGCGAAGATGGCGAGGTCCGGGGACCCCGAGGATCGTCTGGCGGCGGCGCTGGCGCAGGTCGCGATCGGAGGGACCGAAGGGGTCGATGGTCTGGTGCTCTGCCTCGCCGACGAGGCGATGCCGCCGCTCGCGCTCGAGGACTTCGTCCTGCCGCGGCTGCGTCAGCTGGCCGATCGCGACTTCAGGTTCGATCCCTTCGCGGCAGCGGAGGAGAGGAGGGCGGCGATCGCGGCCGTCGAGGCCTGGTGGCAGGGCGCCCGGGCGACCTTCCGATTCTCCGAGGCCTCGGGCCGATAGGCCCCATCCGGACGGCGAAACCGCGGGGACGCCACCCCACCCCGGGGGGATGGTCGAATTCGATGGCCGCGGGTGACGCCGGCGCGCGCAAAACAGCTCGCCCCGGCCCTCGTCTCCGCAGCTCTGCTACCCTCGCCCTGGAACTGGAGGATCGCCTGCCATGCCGGACCGGATCAGCTCGTCGCTCGCAGTCCTTGTGGTGGGCGTCGCCGCGGCCGCGGGACTCCATGCCCTGATCGGCATCGGTCGGCATGCCGCCCTGCGCGACCTCCGTCCGATCGAGCGCGGACCCGATCAGGCCGCGCTGCGGCGGGAGCTGCAGCCTCGTCTCGCCGCGGCCGCGCAGCGCGAATCCACGGCTCCCCTCCACGTCGAGCGAGCGGTCCTCCTCGTCGTCGATCTCGAGGGAGATGAGCTGCAGCGCCGGTCCTTCGCGGCGCAGATCGCTCTGGCACCGCTGGCCCTTCGCGTCCTCGAAGGACGGCACGACGAGGAGATAGCCAACTGGCTTCGCGCCGGCGTCGCGGTGGTCCTCGACTCGATGGGTGAGGATCGCGAGGCTGCGATCCTCGCCCGCATCCGCGACCAGGGGCCGGCGGTTCGGGAGCGTCGGGCAGGGGCCGCCTACCTGGTCGTCACGCCTGAGGCGCCACCCCGATGATCGTCGCGCAGTTCCTCGTGATGATCCTGCCCGGCGTCCTCCTGGCCTGGTCGGTCCTGCCGCGCTCCTCGCGCGGAGGCGCGCTGCTCGATGCGCTCGCCTTCGGACCGATTCTGGGCTGCGGGCTGACGACGATGTTCGATCTCGCCCTGCGCATCGTCCTCGATCGACCGGCGGCGTTCTTCGAACTCGCCCTCTTCGCGGCCCTGATCGCGGTCGGGTCGATCCCGCTCGCATGCTCGCGTCCCGGCCTCGAGGAGCCTCCGCATGACACCGGCCCCGGGCTCCGTCTCTTCGCGCTGCTCTCCCTGATCGCTGCCCTCGTCTTAACCGCCGTCATCTTCGCGGTCAGGCTGGCGTCGGCGCGCGACGGCGGCTGGGACGGGATGGCGGTCTGGGGCCTTCTCGGGCGCATCCTGCATGCCGCAGGCGGCGACCCCCGGCTCGCACTGGAGACGATCACGCTCACGCAGACCGACTACCCGCCGCTCCTGCCCGGCAGTCTCGCGATCCTCCACGGCGCGGCCGGTTTCGACTCGTCCTTGCCCGGCCGGATCATGGCCTGGACGGGCTTCCTCTCCCTACCGCTGGTCGCACAGCGCATCCTCGTCCGCCTCGCGGGAGCCACCCGCGGTCATCTCGGCGCATTGCTGCTCCTCACCACGCCCTGCTTCCTTCTGCGTGCCAGCGAACAGTACGCCGACGTCCTGGTCGCGACTCTCAACCTCGCGGTCGTGGGGCTCGTGACCCTGGCTCTCGGCGATCGCAGGGGCCGGCTTCGCTACCTCGTCCTGGCGGGTCTCTTGCTCGGTCTCCTCGGTTGGACCAAGGCGGAGGGAACGCTGCTCGCCCTCGTGATCCTCGGCGCGGCCCTCGTCGCCACGGGCCGAGGCGCAGGCCGCGCCCGTTCGACCCTGATCGCCGCCTCTCTCCCGGGCCTCGCCGCCACCGCCGCCTTCTTCGGACTGGTCGCTCCGCGCGGGCGAAGGCTGGACGGCAGCCTGGGCGGCGCCGTGCAGAACCTCTTCGATCTCGAGCGCTGGAACGCCGCGATCGTCGGATTCGGTCGCGAGTTCGCGACCGTCCTGCCGTTTCACGATTCCGGGAGCTTCGATCCGGCCGGACAGCGCTGGGGCTACTACTTCGGAGCCTCCGCGCTCCTCGCGCTGATCCGCTTCGGGCGCGGCCTTCCGGATCGACCGGGCCGCTTCCTGATCGCGGTCGTCCTGGTCCAGCTCGGAGCCTTCGTCGCGATCTTCGCGCTCATTCCCGAACGGCAAGCCTGGCAGATCGACAACGCCCTCCATCGCCTCCTCTTGCAGGTCGCCCCCCTTTTCGTTCTGATCGGCCTCGGCGGCCGGCGAGAGGACCGTCGCGACGAGGAACAAGGGGTCGAAGAGAGATGACGCGCGGCGCACTGGCCTTCTTCGTGCTGATCATCGCCCTGGCCTCGGCCGGGATCGAACTCCACGACTACGGCCGCTTCTGCCGGATGAACCCCGATCGAGCGCCGATCGCGGTCCGGCCGGAACAACGGAAGGCCGCCGCGTTCATCGGCAAGAGCCCGACCCATATCTTCTGCTCGGACCAGACCGGACTCGTCTTTGACCGGCGCGCCTACGCCATGCAGCTCGCCGCCCTGCCGTCGGTATCGAGGCTCATCGGCAGTCGCTACGTCGATCTGATCGCCGAGGGGCTCGCCGCGGGCGAGGTCGTCGTCATGGACTCGCTGCCTCGCGAGCGGATCGCCGAGCTTCGTCGGGAACTCGGTGACCGCGACGTTCCCCATCGCGAACTTGTGATCGCGCCCGACCTGGTCCTGCTCCTGCCCGAGGCCGGGACATGATGCTCGCGGCGAACTTGGTCCTCATTCTCCTGCCGGCCCTCATCGCCGTCGATCTCCTGCTCCCGCGCGGGCGCTCTCGCGCCGGACGAGTTCGCGACGCGCTCGGGCTCGCTCCGGTCGTCGGACTGGGCATCGCGACCCTGCTCGACTTCGGCTTGCGTCTCGGCCTCGGACGCAACCTCCGTCTGCTCGACCTCACCATCGCCTGGGCCGCCCTGATCGTCCTCGCCCTCCTGGGCCGCGCGCGTCGTCGGGCGTCCGACCGCGCGGGTCCGGCCGAGGGCGCGGGAGCCACGAGCCTCGTCCGCATGCTGGGCGCGGCGGCGGGACTGGTGATCGCCGGCACGCTCTTCTTCGGCATGCGTTCGAACCCGCAGGGAAGCTGGGACGGCATGGCGATCTGGAACCTGCTCGGCCGAGCGCTGGCGAGCAGCGAGGGCGACGCCGGGCCGATGTTGAAGGCGATGGTGCTCTCGCATTCGGAGTACCCGCACTTCCTGCCCGGATCGATCGCGATCTTCCTGCGCGAGGCCGGCCGCGAGGCGGTCTGGCCGGGGCAATTCGCGGCGCTGCTCGGACTCTTCTCGCTCTTCGCCCTCGCGCAGCGGAGTCTCGCCGTCCTGCGCGGCGAGTATGTCGCCGCCATCGGGGCGATCCTCCTCGTCGCGACCCCGACCTTCGTCCTGCGCTGCAGCGACCAGTACGCCGACACCTGGCTCGCGGCCATCAACGTCGGCGCCGCCGGCTTCATCGCGGCCGGACTCCTGCGGCCGGCCGGCAGCCGCCGTCACCTCCTCATCGGCGGTCTCCTGCTGGGGCTTCTGCCCTGGACGAAACAGGAGGGCATCCCGATGGCGATGGTCCTCGCCCTCACGACGCTCGTCGTCTGTCTGGCCCGAAGGCCCCGAGGTCGCGGTCTGGCCGACCTCGGCATGGTCGTCATCGGCAGCGCGCCGGGGCTGGCGGCGAGCCTCCTCCTGCGCTTTCACTGGGTCAACCTCGACCGGCGCATGGATTCGTCGTTCGCGGAGATCCGGGACCTGATCCTCGACGGTTCGCGCTGGCAGCCGGTCTGGAAGCACCTCGCGACCGAGATCACGACGGGCGGTCAGCTCCTGCTCTGGAACGCCCCCGGGGGCTTCAATCCGCCGCTGCAGCGCTGGGCCTTCTTCTGGCCGGCGCTCGTGCTGCTCGGTCTGATCTGGTTCCGGCGCTCGGGGTTCCTGCGACGCGAGACCCTCTTCGTCGGGATCGCCCTCCTCGGGCAGGTCGTCGCCCTGATGCTCATCTTCGTGATCGTGCCCTTCCGACAGGAATGGCACCTCGAGACGGCCTTTCATCGCGTGCTGATGCAGGTGGCTCCGATCGCGCTGCTCTTCGTCGTCGTCCTGGGGCGACCCGTCGCGGCCGGCTCAGGCGAGCCAGAGATGGAAGGCGAACCGGGAGTCGATGACCCGAAACCCGCAGCTCTGGTAGAGGGCGAGGGCGGGGGCGTTGCGTGACTGGGTCTCGACCAGCACCACCTCGGCCTTCTTGCGGGCGTGGCGCACCGCGTTCTTGATCAGTGACCTGCCGATGCCCCGGCCCTGAGCCTCCTCCGCGACCCCGACGTGGAAGAGGCTGCGCAGGCGCGGCCCGCCGGCGGCGGCGAGTCCCGCATCGTCCATGAAGGTGGCGAAACCGAGCGGCTCCTCGTCGCGGAGCGCGACCATGAACTCGTCGGCGTGTCCCCGGCAGCAGTCGCTGACGCTGGCCTTCCACAGCGCCGCGGCCCGGTCGATGCCGATGCGCGGATCGGAGAAGAAGCGGCTCATACGGAAGAGCGAGCCCATCTCGGCCAGGGTCGGGATCTCGCGTTCGTGGAAGACCAGGAAGTCGACGCCCTCGATCGGCGCGTGCTCCGGCTCGACGCCGTGATGGGCGAGGACGATCTCGGCGTCCATCAGGCGAAACCCCGAGTCCTCGAGGGCGTGAATGGTCGGAAACCTATCGCTCGAGACCTTGGTCGCGAGGAAGCGCAGGCCCTCGAAGCGACAGGCGCGCAGGGCCTCGTTGATCAGCAGCGTCGCGGTGGCACGGCGCGTGTCCAGGTCGCCGTCCCGCATGTGGATCTCGAGGAGACCGGCCGCGATGCCGAGGATCTCGCTGTCCCAGGGCAGACGTCGGAGGCGCGCGAAGCCGCTCTCGACGCCGTCCTCGCGGGCCAGCCAGAGCCCGGCCTCGTCGGGGTTCGCGCGATCGGCGAGAGCGGCGCGGATGGTCTCGCGAGCGACCTCGGGGCTGACGCCGGGAATGTTGTCGAGGGGGACGCGACGGAGATCCAGCACGAGGCGGTCGAGAAGGGCGGGTTCGATGGCTCTGCGGTCGAGGATCTCGAAGCTCAAGGGATCGCCACTCCTCGAAGGTCTGGTCCGGTCAGCGGACGGGGGCCGCGTCGAGCAGCATCTTGATCGCTGGGCCCAGATGGAGCAAGGCGTCGAGCGCCGAAAGCCCGGGCGTGAACTCGGCGCGGCCCTGGTCGTAGCGCGGCGGGCTGTAGTCCTGCCAGATGACCTCGACGCCGGCCTCGTGGAAGCGCTCGACCTCGAGGTAGTCGCGCGAGCCGGTGCCGGTGATGTAGGCCTCGGCCTCGAGCGCGCGGCAGATGTCGACGAGGCGATCCGTCCCCTTCGATTCCAGGGCCAGCTCCGAGGCCAGGACGATGTCCGGTCGGACGTCGAGCTTCTCCATGAACGAGAGGATGATCTCGAGGTTGAGATCCATGAGCCGGCGATGGCCGGCCTCGTAGGCCGAGCGCATCAGCGCCAGGCCCTCGTCGCGGCGCGGGGCCGAGGCGTAGAAGCCCTCGATCGTCTTGAGGTGGCGGCGACGCCAGTCGTCGCTCTCGTCGATCATCACCTCGCGGATCTCCTGCTCGTAGCGTCCCTTCTTCTGCACCGGCACGGTGAGCCAGCGCGGTCCGTCGGGGCCGAGGATGCGATCGCGGTGATGCCAGCCGCGGCGCAGGAACTGCACGTCGTCCAGCACCACCCAGACGTCGGCGTGGACGAGGCGTTCGTAGAAGCCCAGCCAGGGCGTGAAGTCGGGCTGATGGATGCAGACGATCATCGGCCCTTCCGGACGAGGTAGCTGCCCAGCGCGAGGAGATCGAGCCCGCATGAGTGGAAGGTCCGGATGGCGTCGGTCGGCGTGCAGACCACCGGTTCGCCGTTCAGGTTGAAGGAGGTGTTGAGCACGACCGGGACGCCGGTGAGCTCGGCGAAGCGGCTGATCAGCGCGTGGTAGCGCGGATTGGTCGCCTGCTCGACCGTCTGGAGCCGGCCGCTGCCGTCGGCGTGGACGACGGCAGCGATCTGCTCGCGCCGATCCTCGCGGACCATGTGGACCTGCTCCATGTAGGGCGCCGAGGCGCCCTCCGGCAGCTCGAACCAGTCCCGGGCGCGGTCGGCGAGCACCGCCGGCGCGAACGGCCGGAAGCTCTCGCGGTACTTGACCGCGAGGTTGACCTGATCGCGGGTCGAGGCCGATCGGGGATCGGCGAGGATCGAGCGGTTGCCGAGCGCCCGCTGCCCGAATTCCATGCGGCCCTGGAACCAGCCCACGAGCTTGCCCTCGGCGAGCTGCGCGGCGCAGACCGCAGCGATGTCGTCGTGCTTCTCGGCGACGAGGCCGTAGCGCTCGATCGTGGTCCTGATCTCCTCGTCGGAGAAGGCGGGACCCCAGTAGTTGTGGGTCATCGGCGCGCGCTCGACGTGGCCGAGGATGTCGTTCTGGAGGTAGAGCGCCGCGCCGATCGCGTTGCCCGAATCGTCCGGGCAGGAGGAGATGAAGACCTGCTCGAAGGGCGTCTCCTTCAGGATCTTGCCGTTGAGCAGGCTGTTCATGAAGAAGCCGCCCGAGACGCAGAGGTTCTTCGCCCCGGTCTGCTCCTGAAGCTTGCGCATCATGTGGAAGGCGAGGTCCTCGCTGCGGCGCTGGACGGCGGCGGCGATCTGATAGTGCCGCGGCTCGAGCGGCTCGTCCTCGCGACGCGGGGCGCCGAAGGCCTGCACGAGGCGCTCGGTGTAGAGCGCGGGCTTCTCCGGCATGTAGCCCTGGAAGAAGGACAGGTCGAACTCGTAGCCGCCGTCGGCGAGGAGCCGCACGACCTCGTCGCGCATGATCGCGTCGAAGGGGTTATCTCCCTCCGCATAGGCTCCGAGCGCCATGACCTTCCACTCGTCGGAGTTGGGCCGGAAGCCGAGGAACTCGGTGAAGGTCGAGTAGAAGGCGCCGATCGACTGCGGGAAGTCGATCGCGCGCAGGAGCTCCGTCTTGCCGGCGCGGCCGATGCTGAAGGTGGTGGCCTCGTACTCGCCCTGGGAGTCGGCGGTGATGATGGCCGCCTCCTCGAAGGGGGAGAGGTGATAGGCATTGCCGACGTGGGCGCGGTGATGGGAGACGAAGAAGACGCGGCGCTCCTTGCCCATCACCGGGATGCGCTGCTCGATGAAGTCGGCGCCGTGGTCGCCCTCGGGGAACATCTTGAGCAGATGATCCGGCACCGCGTAGAGGTGCTCGGCCATGTGGCGCCGCTTGTTCGAGAACAGCGGGTTGAACTTCCTGAAGTAGGCCGCCGGGTTCCAGGAGGCGGCGAAAGCGTCGATGTCCTCGATGCCGATCCCGGCCTCCCGGAGGCAGTAGTGGATCGCCTGCTCGGGGAACTCCCGGGTGCGCTTGCGGCGGGTGAAGCGCTCCTCGGCGCCCGCGGCGATCACCCGGCCGTCCTCGATGAGAGCGGCCGAGGCGATGAACATGTCGTGATTGAGGCCGAGGATTCTCATCTCAACTCCTCGCGCTCAGCGACTGGCTCGCGAGCGCGCGCTTCATGCCTTCCAGCACGATGGCGACGCGCTGCTCGCCCATGCCGGGGTAGAGCGGCAGCGTGACCTGGCGGCGCGAGACGTCCTCGGTCCGCGGCAGCTGGCCCACTGTTCCGTTCATGTTCTCGCGATACCAGCCGAGCAGGTGGACCGCGGGGTAGTGGTGACTGGTCTGGATGCCGCCTTCGCGCAGCGCGGCGCGGAAGAGCTCGACGTCGAGGCCCTCGTCGAGCAGCACGCCGGAGACGTGACAGCAGGAGCCCTCGTGCGAGGGCCCGCTCGGAAAGGGCATCGTGAGTCCGGAGATCGAGGCCACGCCCTCGCGGTAGAGCGCGTCGAGGCGCTTCCGCTCGGCGTTGCGTTCGGGGAGCCTCGAGAGCTGCACCCGCGCCAGGGCGGAGCGCATCTCGTCGATGCGGTAGTTGAGGCCGGCGGCGACCACGTCATAGGAGACCACCCGACCCTGGTGCCGATCGATCGCGCTCGAGGTCATGCCGTGCGAGCGCAGGAGCCGCACCTGTTCGGCCAGGGCGTCGTCGTTGGTCGTGACCATGCCGCCCTCGCCGCAGGTCATGTTCTTGTTGCTGTAGAAGCTGAAGCAGCCGAGGTCGCCGAGCGAACCGCAGGCGCCCTCGGGGAGCCGCGCCCCCGGCGCGTGCGCCGCGTCCTCGAGCAGCAGGAGACCGCGGCGCGAGGCGATCTCGCGGAAGCGGGCCATGTCGCAGGGATAGCCGCCGTAGTGGACGACGAGGATGGCCTTCGTGCGCGGCGTGATCGCCGCCTCGACCGCGTCCGGATCGACGTTGAGGTCGTCGGGGCCGGCGATGTCGGCGAAGACCGGCCGACCGCCGGCGTGGATCACCGCGTTGGCCGTGGCCGAGAAGGTGAGGGAGGGAACGATGACCTCGTCACCCTCGCCGATGCCGCATGCCAGGAGCCCGAGATGGAGCGCGGCCGTGCCGCTCGCCACCGCGATCGCGTGCTTCGCCCCGCAGAGCCGGGCGAAGTCCTCCTCCAGGCCGCGGGTCACGGCGCCCATCGTCAGCCAGCCGGAATCCAGGACGTCCAGGACGGCCTGCTTCTCCTCGGCGCCGATCGCACAGTCGAACAAGGGGACCTTCCACAAGGCTCCATCTCCTCATCCCGTAGGGGTTTGGGTCGCTCGCGCGACCCCGGGGGCTGCCGAAGGGAAGCCCTTCCCCACCCACAAGATCGGCAGTTCACCCGCGGAACTTGGGTATCCATCCGCTCTTATTCACCCCCCTACGGTGCCAGGCACTTTCCGCCGCGTTTCGCGGCGACTCGGTGCCACCCTCCTCGTTCACCTCAGAAACAGGATGGGACTCGAAAGTGTGATGAGGGTGGCACCCTTCTTCCGCGATTCGCGGCGGAAGGTGCCTGGCACCGTATGTGGTCAGCGGAGGAGGGTGCGGAGGAGGCGGTCGAGCTGGTCGACGTAGGAGCCGCCGAAGAGGCGGACGTGGACCAGGAGGGGGTAGACCTGGAGCACCCGGAAGCGGCGCTCGCGATCGCCGGGGGCCGGCGGGCGCAGGGCGTCGTAGACCGCGAAGAAGCGGCTCGAGAAGCAGCCGAAGAGGCGGATGAAGGCCAGCTCGACCTCGGGGTCGCCGAAGTAGATCGCGGGATCGACGAAGCCGCGCAGCTCCTCGCCGTCACCGAGGACGTTGCCGCTCCAGACGTCGCCGTGCAGGAGGGCGGCCGTCGCGCCGGCCGGCAGCTCGCTCGCCATGCGCTCGCGCAAGCGATCGACCCGAGCCCGGACCTCGGCCGGGAGCCGTCCGGCCGCGGCGGCCTGCTCGGCCATGTCGCCGAGACGGCGGTCGGCGTAGAAGCGGGCCCAGTCGCGGTCGAGATCGTTGCGCTGCGGCAGGCCGCCGATGAGCGTGTCGAAGTCGAGGCCGTGAGCCGCGCTCGTGATGCCGTGCAGGGCCGCGAGCGCGCGGGCCGCCTCGTCCTCGGCGCGACCCCGCGCGCCCGGACTGCCGCCGAGATCGCTCATCACGAGCTTCCCCGCATCGACCTCGAGCACCTCCGGCACCGGCAGCTCGCTCTTCTCGCCGAGGTGGCGCAGCATCCGCGCCTCGATCGCGAGGCCGCCGCTGCCTGTACGATCGAGCTTGGCGACCACCGTCCGGCCGTCGTCGAGGGTCCAGCGCTCGACCTCGCCCACGCAGCCGCCCGCGAGCGCCCGCCTCGTCCGGACCCGGGCCTCGAGACTCACGCGCCGAGCTCGCGCCGGAGCTTCGCGAGGAGCCCCTCCGAGGCCGCTTCCACCAGGTCGAGGACGTGCTCGAAGCCGCTCCAGCCCTCGCCGTAGTAGGGGTCCGGCACCTCTTCGACCTCGAGGCCCTCGGCGTGGGCGAGGAAGAGCGAGAGCTTGGCGCGATGCGCCTTTGGACACTCCGAGCGGAGGATGCTCATGTTCTCGTGGTCCATGGCGATCACATGATCGAAGTGCTCGTAGTCGGCGCTCGCGACCCGCTTCGCGCGATGCCCCGCGAGATCGTAGCCGCGTCGCTTCGCGGCCTTCCGCGAGCGCGGGTCGGCCCCATGACCCACGTGATAGGCGTGCGTCCCCGCCGACTCGACCAGGATGCGCTCGCCGAGCCCGGCCTCGGTCACCTTGTGCTGAAAGACCACCTCCGCCGTCGGCGAGCGACAGATGTTTCCCATGCAGACGAAGAGCACGCGCTTCATGTTTTCCTCGTTCAGGACTCCGGACCCGGAGAGCCTACCATCGCGGCCTCCCGAGGCGCGCGGGCTTCAGGTGCTGTCGGAAAACCGCCAACGACCGGAGTCGAGCGAACGTAGGGTGCCTTGGAGACCGCGGCAGCGGCTGCCTTCCTGGATTCTCACTTCTGAATTTCGACGTCTGACCAGCCGAGAGCGCCGCCAACCCGGACCTTCGAGTACGCCGTTCTCTCGGCTCCCATGAGAGCATCTTGATGCCATGGACCTCAGCAGTCTCGCCCCGCGCCCCGGCGGAAAGTGCCTGGCACCGTATGTCCCGTATGTCCGCGCGACCGCACACCACTTTCCCGACAGCACCTTCAGCCGGCATATCCGCAGGCTCGGCCGGGGACGGCAAGAAGCCGCCTTCCGCGTTGACCGGGCCCGGAGCCGGGGCCAAGATCGGTACGGAACAGGAGGACGGCGATGTCTCTCGCCACCCGCGACTTCATGCTGCTGATCGGCGCCGTCGTCGTCGGGACCGTCGCGGGCATCCTGGTGAGTCGTCTCGCCGGCGAAGGAGAAGTCCAGGCCCGACTCCCGGAGGGCGATCGCGCCGTCGGCGTCCAGCTCGCCATCGACCGTCTCGACGATTCCATCAGACGTCTCGACGCGCGCCTCGATCGCCTGGACGAGGCCCTGGTCGGGCTCGAAGGCTCCGTGAGGGACGGAACCTCGGAAACCTCGCCGGGAGCGCAGGTCAGCGAGGCAACCGCGAACGCGAAGGAGGCGGTCGACTGGGCCGCGGCTCTCGACCAGCGCCTCGCGCGGCTCCTGCTCGAGCGCGGCCTGACGCCCTTCGACGCCGGTGTCTCCGGTCCCCTGACGATCGCCGGCCGCAAGCTGCGCGAGGCCCTCGATCGGAAGAACGATCGATTGAAGGCGCTCATTCGCGATCGTGAGCAGAAGCTCTTCGACCAGGAGACACACGGTCGGAGAGTCTCGATTGTCTTCGAAGAGGACGAGGAGACTCGTCGAGCGGTCCTCGCCGCATGCGAGAAGGCTCTCGATGCCCTGGCGGCGCAGGACTGAGACCTCCGGACCACCAGACCTCGACGGGCGCGAGTTCCAGGAGCGGGACGGCGCCTGATGAGCTTCGGGATTCCTTGGCTTGGGTGCGGACCGGTCTGTTGCGGTCGGGGCCGGCGCCGCGTCTCAGGTCATCACCAGACCTCGACGGGCGGGAGCTCGAGGAGCGGGACGGCGCCCGTGGCGCCGCGTCTCAGGTCATCACCAGACCTCGACGGGTGCGAGCTGGATTGGAGGGACGGCGCCTGTGGCGCCGCGCCTTGGGTCATCACCAGACCTCGACGGGTGCGAGCTCGACTAGTGGGACGGCGCCTGATGAGCGTCGGGACTCGTTGGCTTGTGTGCGGACCGGTCTGTTGCGGTCGGGGCCGGCGCCGCGCCCGGGGTCATCACCAGACATCGACGGGCGCGAGTTCGTGGAGAGGGACGGCGCCTGTGGCGCCGCGCCTAGGGTCATCACCAGACCTCGAC
>JBFIHP010000027.1:0-12356 GCA_041601735.1 Planctomycetota bacterium
CCCCTCCCGCTCGTGTTCGAGGGCCTCGTCGGGGTCGCGGCCGGCGCGAGGCCGACCCTCCGCGTCGGTCCAGCGGAAGAGCTGGGCGGAGGCCGGAGCGGCGCCGCATCCGATCAGGAGCAGGAGTCCGAGGAGGAGGGGCATCGAGGCCTTCCTTGACGACTTCTCCCGGCCTTTCCTATCATCCCGCGTTCCCCTCCGGGGGATCGCGACCGACTCCAAGTCAAAACCGATCCGGGGTTTCCGCATGTCGAGCTGGACGGCGAAGGCGAAGCGCGACGGGACGAGCCTCCTCGTTCTCGCGATCGGCGTCGTTTCCTGCGCCGTCTTCCTGCCCCGTCTCGAACCCGTCTCCACGTCGTCTCCCTCTCCCGGCGCCAAGCCCTTCTACTGGGCCCTGCAGGGCATCGACCGCCTCCTGCCCGCGCTGAACGCTCCCGGCGGACCGATCTCCGCGACGGCGCTGGCGGTCCTCCTCGTCGCGGCCTTCGGTCTTTTCTACTGCGTCTGGCGGACCGGGCGCAACAGGATCGTCGCTCTCGGAGCGGCCTTCCTCCTCGCGGTCCACCCCCTGGCGCGCGCCGCGCTGGCGAGTCCGGCCGGGCTCGGCGACGTCCTCGACATGGCGATCCTCTGCTGGGCGCTCGCGATCGCGGCCGGACCGCGGCTGCGGTCGAGCCGATTCCCGAACCGGCCGCCGCGGCCGATGTCGCGCGCCCTGCTCGCCCTGCTCGGATTCGGGCTCCTGACCGCGCCCGAGGCCACCTGGATGCCGGCCATCGTCGTCCTCTTCGACCTCTTCTTCCAGCGGGAACCGGATCGTTCGGCCCTCGAGCGCGACTGGCGGGGCTACGCGCCGCACCTCCTGCTGCTGGGCCTCGGCGGCTTGCTCGAGGCGATCCCGCGGCTGCTGGGCCTGGTCGCCGCGCCCCCGAGCCTGGGATTCGACCACGGCGAGCGCCTCGCCGCCGTCCTCTCGCCGGCTCAGGCCGACTCGATCTGGCTCACGACCGTCGCCGCCGCCTTCATGATGATCGCGACGCTGATCGGGCTCACGGAGCTGCTCTTCACCCTCGGGCGCAGGCGAACGACCCTGCCCTGGATCGGCTTCGCCGGCCTCCTCCTTCTGCTCACCTGGTTTCTCGACACCGGCTCGGGCCTCTACACCGAACGGGCCTGGAGGGGATTCCTCGGCCTGGCGATGCTCCTGCCGGTCCTGGCCTGGCGCGTCGTCGTGCGCCTCCTGCCGCCGGAGACCGCCGCGCCGCCCCCGAGGTCGCCGGGCTGGGACGCGCAGATCGCGCGCATCGGCCTGCAGCCGCTTCCGGACCTCGCTCCCGTCGCAGCCGCACCGCGGCTCGAGGACTGGGTCGAGGATCGCCAGGGCATGCGGCTCGACTGGCGTCCTCTCGAGAGTCCCGAGAAGACGCTCGAGCAGCAGGCGCCCTACACGCCCGAGCTGCAGGCTGCCTTGCAGCGGATCGGTCGTCGCGCGCAGGATGCCGCTCCGCGTCCCTTCGATGCCGCGCTCGCCCGGG
This sequence comes from Planctomycetota bacterium, assembly GCA_041601735.1. Taxonomy (GTDB): domain Bacteria; phylum Planctomycetota; family DRQF01; genus JACKGY01. The sequence goes on from JBFIHP010000027.1 coordinate 1,539, forward strand.
AACGCCTCGCGCCCAGGCTGGGCGCCGATCGCGCGGCGCTCCTCCTCGTGCCCTCCGCCTCGCCCTACGCGGCCTTCGTCGCCGAACGGGCGGGCGAGGTCATCCTGATCGAGCAGATCGACGGCGAGCAAGGCGGTTTCCCCGAACTCGCGGGTCTCGATCAGGTCAGGATCTTCGAGCAGGATGGGCGAAGGCCCTGGCCGTCGCGGGATGCCTCGATCGACCTCGTGCTGATCGCGGACGTCGCCGAGCGACTCCCGGCGCGACTCCTGCAGGCCCAGCTCGAGGAGGCGCAGCGCGTCCTCACCGGCGAGGGCCGGCTCTTCCTCTCCTATCCGGTCTTCGAGCGCAGCGGCGCCGACTCGAACGCTCTGCCGCTGGCGACCGTGGAGGGCTTCATCGAACTGGCGGGACTGCGTCTCGTCGAGCGCAGTGACGGCGTCGAGAGCCATCTCTTCGAACTGGCCCGGGGGGAGGCTCGATGAGCGACGAACGCAGCATGCGCGAGGAACTCGACGCGCTCGCCCGGAGGCTCGCCGAACGCGAGGCCGAGCTCGACCGCCTCGAGGCCGTCGTGAGCGGACTCGAGCGCGGCCCGGGGGGAGAGCTGACCACCATCCCCGCCGGCGCCGGGGCCGCCGAGACGTCGCCCTTGCTGATCCAGCCCGCGGCACCCCTGGTCGTCCGTGACCCGGCGGTCGTGGAACTCCTGAAGCAGAGCGCCGGGACGGTGGTGCGCTTCGAGCACCTGCGCGTCAGCGTCGAGAACCTCGATCGCAAGATCGACGCGCTCGCTCGGGAGACCCTGCACCGCCGCGACGAGGACGAGGCTCGCCGGGTCCGCAAGGAGACGGAGATCGCTGCCCGCCGCGACCGCATGCTCCGACTCGCGCTCATGACCGTCTTCCTCCTCGCCCTCGCCCTCCTCTGGGCGATCCTCTAGGCGTCAGACGCGAAACCGCCGCCAACCGCCGATCTGGCGTCAGACGCAAGACCGGCGCCGACAGCCGATCCTGCGCCTGACGCCCATGGGGCGGTCTGGTGCCGGCCGCGTGGTCAGGGGGCCTGGGCCAGGGCGCGGCCGCGCTGCTCGTTCACACGGAGGAGGAGAAGGATCGAGGCGGCGAAGCAGGCGAGGAAGAAGAGGATGCCGGCGCGGAGGTCCCCGTCGGCGAGCTTCAGGACGAGCGCGTTCCCGGCCGGCGCCAGCACGGCCGCGACGCGGCCGAAGAGACCCCAGAAACCGAAGATCTCGCCGCTTCGCGAGCGCGGGGCGAAGAGGCCCACGACCGCGCGGATCGAGCTCAAGGAGGAGCCCATCGCGAATCCCGCGAGCTGCGCCGCGACGATGAAGCCGATGCGGTTCGGCGCCGCGATGAGCGTGGTTCCGGCGACGATCCAGGCGATCGCGGTGAGGGCCACCATGCGCAGTGCGCCGACCCTGCGCGTGAAGGCGCCGGCCAGGAGGGCGCCCGCAACGGCCGTGATCTGACTGATCATGAGGATCGTCGTGATCTCGGTCTGCTCGAGCGCGGCCAGCTTGTTGCCGTAGATGCCGGCGAACTGGATGACGCCGTAGACGCCGATCTGCAAGACGAGCGCGGCGAGGAGGAAAGCGAAGAGATCGCGCAGGTCGCGCCGGTTGCGCAGGGTCGCGAGACTCTCGCTGATGCCCCGTCCGGCCGCTCGTCGCAGCCCGGGGCGGCCGCGGGCCTTCTCCTTCACGAACAGGAAGGTCGGCAGGCCGCCGAGGAGGAAGAAGCCGGCCACGACCAGGTTGGTCGCGCGGATGCCGAGGTCGCCCTCGAAGAGCTCCATGACCCCGAGGGAGAGGAGGAGCGCGGACAGCCCGCCGAGGTAGCCGATGCCCCAACCCCAGCTCGACACTCGCGCCATCTCCTCGGGTTCGGCCAGCTCCGGCAGGAAGCCGGCGACGAGGTTCTCGCCGCTCGCGAAGGCGAAGTTGGCGGCGATGAAGAGGGTCATCGCCAGCGCGACGTCGCCGCGATCGGCGAAGAAGAGGAGCGCGGTGCCGAAGACGCAGGCGAGGTAGCTGAGGAGCAGGAAGGGCTTCTTGCGGCCGCCCTGATCCGCGATCGCTCCCACCACCGGAGCGGTGAGGATGATCAGGACGTTCGAGATGAGAAGCGCGAGACTCCAGAGCCAGGTGCCGTCGTCGCGGCCGGCGCAGATGCCCTTCTCGCTGGCGAACCAGACGCTGAAGACCGCGGTGACGACGACGGTGGTGAACGAGGAGTTGGCGAAGTCGAAGAAGCACCAGGAGAGGATCTGGCGCCGGCGATCGGGCCGGAGCTCAGCGCCGCTCATCCGCGTCCTCGTCCTCGATCAGCCGGCTCTCGCCGGCGACGTCGATCACGCCGTCGTCCGGGGCGGCTCCGTCGTGCGAACCCGGAAAGCGTTCCGGGCGTGCGAAGGGATCGTCGGCCGGCTGCCCGGGGCGCTGCGTCCCACCCGCTCCGAAGATGCGGACGCCCATCCCGCCGAGACCGAGGCCCTCGCGCGCCTCGACGACGAAGCGCTCCTTGAGGCAGGCGAAGAGCAGGAAGAGGCCGATGAAGGGCGTGATCCACCACTGCTCGGAGCGGGCGAAGAAGGGCAGCGCGATCAGGAAGAAGGCCATCCAGATCCCGATGCGCGCGGCGATCCTGGTGGCCTGGAGGCGACCCAGCTTGAAGCTGAGCAGCGCGCGCAGGATGCGACCGCCGTCGCTCGGGAAGGCGGGCGCGAGATTGACCACGCCGAGGATGACGTTGAGGCCGAAGAACACGACGAGCGGCCCGCGCTGCATGAAGCTCTCGTCCTCGAGGAAGTAGACGATCTCCTCCCAGCGGACCTCGCCGCCCCAGCCGGTTGCCATCATGAGCCCGAACGTGGCCGCGGCGAACAGCACGTTGGTCGCCGGTCCCGCCACCGCGATGAGGCCCTCGACCTTGGGGTCGCGCAGCTCCCCGAGCAGGCGCGCCATGCCGCCCATGGGGCCGAGCTGGATGTCCAGCACCGTCACCCCCAGGCGGCGGGCGACGAGGGCATGACCGATCTCGTGCAGGATGACGGTGACGACGAGCAGGAGGGGATTGAGCAGGCGCAGGGCGACCTCGGTGCCCGTGCCGCCCGCGGCAAGAGCGAGGACGGCGAGCAGGATGCCCAGGACGAGCAGACTGCCCTGGAGCCTCACCGAGACGCCGCCGACGCGGAAGAGTTCATGGCCTCCGTTCATGTCGCGCTGTTATAACAGGCCCGTCCCCGGTCGAGTCCGAGCCCGCGCATGTATTATTTCGGTCGCTTCCTGCAGATCGTCGGCCTCGGCCTCACCGGCCTGGGCTGCCTCATCGCCTTCGATCAGACCGTGAACGAGGCCTCCATGTGGACCTTCGCGCTCGTCGGCCTGCTGGTCTTCTACGTCGGTCACGCCATCATCCCGAAGAACTGACCCCGCCTCGCGGCGGATCGGGCACACCTGTGTCCGGGTATCGCCCTCCGTGGCCTCAGGCCGCGCGCGCGCCGCGCAACTGTGCCAAGAGTGTCCGACGCCCCCGGGCGGTCAGAGGGTCCGGAGGAGGGCGAGCGCCTCGGCCGTGATCTCGGCGGCGGGGCGCCGCGCATCGACCAGAAGGCTTCTGCCGGGGTAGCCCACGAGGAGGCGTTCGTAGTTGGCGCGTACCCGGGCCAGCTTCTCGCGATTCTCGAAGACGTCTACGGTCTCGCGCGTCGTGTGGATGCGTTCCAGCGCGATCTCGACCGGACAGTCCAGGTATATGGTCAGGTCCGGAGTCGGGAAGCGGGCATTGAGAGCCTCGACGAAGTGCAGCTCCTCGGAGCTCTCGCCCTCGTAGGCGAGCGAGGACAGGACGTAGCGGGCGCAGATCACGTGCTCGCCGCGGGCGAGCCGCGCCGTGATGCCCTCGTCGCGCTCGTGGACGTGATCGTGACGGTCGGCGGCGAAGAGCATGGCGAAGAGCCGGCGGTCCTTGCGCGCGTCGCCCGCGCTCGTCATCCGACCGGAGAGGAGCTCGCGGAGGAGCTTGCCGATCGGGCGGTCGGTCGGCTCCCAGGTCAACCAGGCATCTTCGCCCCTTCCCTTCAGGGCCGCGGTCAGGGCCCGGGTCTGGGTCGATGTACCCGAGCCGTCGATGCCCTCGATCACCACGAACTTGCTCACGCCGTCCGCTCCTTCCTGTCCTTCGACTTGCCCTCCGAGCCCTCCTGGTTCTTGTACTGGAGCTCGTAGAGGCGGCGGTAGATGCCGTCCGCGGCGAGGAGCTGGGCGTGGGTGCCCGTCTCGCGGATCTCGCCATGGTGCATCACGATGATGCGGTCCGCGCGCTTGATCGTCGAGAGCCGATGCGCGATGACGATGACGGTCCGGTTCTCCATCAGGCGTTCGAGCGCCCTCTGGATCAGGTGCTCGGTCTCGGTGTCGATGTTCGCGGTGGCCTCGTCGAGTACCAGCACCGGCGGGTCGTGCGCGAGGGTACGGGCGAAGGCGAGGAGCTGCTTCTCGCCCAGCGAGAATGTCGCGCCCCGCTCCTCGACGGGGTGATCGAGGCCCTTCTCGAGTTTCTCGATGAAGGGGAGCGCGTAGACCCGGGCCGCGGCCTCGCGGATGCGCTCGTCGTCGAAACTCTCGTCGCCGAGGCGGATGTTCTCGCGGATGGTGTCGGCGAAGAGGAAGACCTCCTGCAGAACGATGCCCACCGAGCGGCGCAGCTCGTACTTCGGAAGCTCCCGGATATCGACGCCGCCGAGCTTCACGCTGCCGCCGGAGATGTCGTAGAAGCGGCCGAGCACGTTGATGATCGAGGACTTGCCGGCACCGGTCGCGCCGACGATCGCGATCGTCTCGCCGGGCGCGACCTTGAAGCTGATGCCCTTCAGGACCTCCTGCTCGCCGTCGTAGCTGAAACGGACGTCGTCGAACTCGATCCGGCCGAGCTCGTCTCGCGAGGGCAGGGGCGCGGGATTCCCGGCGTCCGGGATCCTCAGGTCGTTGTCGAGGATGGTCACGATCCGCTCGCCGGAGGCCATGGCCGACTGGAGGACGTTGTACTTCTCGGAGATCTGGCGCAGCGGCTCGAAGAACTTCGCCAGGAGGATCCAGAACGCGAACATGTCGCCGATCGAGAGGCTGCCCTCCTGCAGCAAGCCGTTGCCCACCAGGAGCACGACGGCCGCGCCCAGGCCGGAGAAGAACTCGATTCCCGGGTAGAAGAGCGAGAAGTTGCGCACGGTCTTCACGTGCGAGTCGCGCAGCTCGCGACTCCAGAGCCGGAAGCGGTCGTTGGCCCGGGCCTCGTTGCGGAAGAGCTGGATCACGCGCATGCCGGTGACGGACTCGTTGATGAAGCTGTTCTGGCGCGTCACGCGCGAGCGCACCTCGCGGAAGAGCTCCTGGGCCTCGCGCTTGAAGAAGAAGCTCCAGGCGCCGACGAAGGGAACCAGCGCGAGCGAGTAGAGGGCGAGCTCGGCATTTATGCCGAAGAGGATGCCCAGGGTCAGGCCGAGCATGACGAGGTCGTAGAAGACCACGTCTACCCCGGAGGTGAAGAGCTCGGCCAGGGCCTCGATGTCGGAGGTCACGCGCGTCACGAGCCGGCCGACGGGATTCGTGTCGAAGAAACGGAGACTGCGGGTCTCGACGTGGGCGAAGACGTGACGGCGCAGATCGTAGATGATCCGCTGCCCGGTGCGATTGGCGATGAAGAGCTGGAGGTAGCGGAAGACGAAGGTCAGGACGCCCAGCGCCACGGCCAGCAGGCTCACCATGCCGAGGGCCTGCCCGCGATCGGCGGCATCGATCTCCACCTCGGCTGCGAGGCCGCTGAAGTCGCCGAGGAAACGATTGAAGTCGGCCAGGAGGTTGTCGCCCTCGGGGCCCGGGCGCGTGCCCTCGAAGCAGTTGTCGATGGCCCAGCGGATGACGAGCGGCGCCGTCATCGTGGTGACGGCCAGCAGGAGGAGCAGCACGACGCTGGCCATGATGGCGCCGAGCTGCGGTCGGGCGAAGGGCAGGAAGCGTCGGTATAGCGCCCAGTCGAAGATGCGCCCGCTGATCTCGTCGTCGTGAACGCTCTTCGGGCTCATGCCGCCTCGAGCTCCTCTTCGATCAGCTGGCGGCGATAGGTGTCGGCGTACCAGCCGCCCTTGCGGAGGAGTTCGGCATGGCTGCCGCGCTCGCTGATGCGTCCGTCGCGCAGGACCACGATCTCGTCGCAGTGCAGCACGCTCGAGAGTCGATGCGCCACGATGATGGTCGTCCGCCCCTTCATGATCTCGATGAGGTGCTCGAGGATGTGCTCCTCCGTCTGGGTGTCCACGGCGGAGAGGCAGTCGTCCAGGATGAGTGTCGGCGCGGGGTTGAAGAGGGCGCGCGCGATCGCGATCCGCTGCTTCTGGCCGCCGGAGAGCGTGATGCCGCGCTCGCCCACGAGCTGATCGAAGCCCGCCGGCATGGCCTCGATCGCCTCGAGGACCTGAGCCTGCTCGGCCACCCGCCGCAGGGCCTCTTCGTCCTGCGCCAGATCGGGACGGGCGTAGGCGATGTTCGCGCGGATCGTGTCCGAGAAGAGGAAGGTCTCCTGCGGGACCATGGTCACCGAGCCGCGGAGGTCGGAGAGGGCCAGATCGCGGACGTCGATGCCGTTCTGGAGGATCGATCCCGTCGGCGGATCGAGGAGGCGCCCCAGCAGCTGGACCAGGGTCGACTTGCCGCAGCCGGTCGGCCCGACCACGGCGAGCGAGCGGCCCGCGGGGATCTCGATGTCGAGCCCGTCGAGGACGGGCTTGCCGGCGCCTTCGTGGCTGAAGCGCAGGTCGCGGATGCTCCAGCTGCCGTCGAGTTCGACGTTGCGACGCGGACCATCGACGATGGCCGGTTTCTCGGCGAGCAGCGTCTCGACCCGACCGAGGGCGACCTTCGCGCGCTCGAAGAGCGCCAGGGTCCAGCCGATCGCGACCATCGGCCAGATGAGCATGTTGAAGTAGCCGAAGAAGGAGACGAAGTCGGCCAGATCGAAGCGCGCGTCGATGACGGCGCGGCCGCCGATGAAGAGCACCGCGATCGACACGAGCCCGGCCATCACCTCGATGACGACGTGCATGCGCGCCCGGGCCATGGCCATGCTCATCGAGTCGTCGATGTAGCGGGACGCCTCGCGATCGAAGCGGCCGATCTCGTAGTCCTCGCGCGCGAAGGCCTTCACGACCCGGGAGCCCGAGAAACTCTCCTGCGCCAGGGCCGAGAGCGAGCCCAGGCGCTCCTGGACGGCCAGCGAGCTCTGGTGCAGCACCGGCATGAGGCGGCGGATGAAGAGGAAGATCATCGCCAGCGGGAGGAGCGCCAGCAGGGTGAGCTGCCAGTAGGAGAGCATCATGATCACGATCGCGCCGAGCACCATCGTGCCGGTCTGGTAGAGATGCATGATGCCGGGGCCCATGCCCATGCGCACGGCTTCGACGTCGGCCGTGAGGCGGGACATGATGTCGCCGGTCCGGGCCCTGTTGAAGTAGCCGTAGCCGAGGGTGGTGAGGTGACGGAACAGGCGTTCGCGCAGCCTCGCCTCGAAGTCGCGGCTGGAACGGATGTGCAACCAGCGCATCCAGAACTGGCAGAAGGCCGTGAGCAGCGTGAAGCAACCGAGCACGATGACGAGCTGCCGGACCTCGTCGGCGCCAGCGCGGGCATGGATCGCTCCGATCGTCCGACCGACGAGATAGGGCAGGGCGAGCGCGAAGATGCCGCGCCCGGTCATCGCGGCGAGCGCGATGCGGAAGCGGCGACGCTCGGGCGCCCAGGTCTCGCGGACGAGTGGATTGCGCAGAAAGTCGATCATCTCGCTCTCGGGGAGGCCCGGGGCTGCCCGGTCGCAGTGGCCGTAAATCCCGACCTGGCCGCGACCTGGGCGAAGACTGGCGCGCCGGGGCGGGCCAGGATCGTAGCCCCCGCCCGGGGCGCGATCAAGCGAGAGCGGTCATCGACCGATAGATGCAGAACGCGCTGGACCGTTGCTTTCCGTCTCCGATCGCCTGAACGAGGACCCGACCATGTTCCGCCTGAGTCCCTGTCTTCTCGCTCTCGTCGTCTTCAGCCTGCCCCTCGGGGCCCAGGAGTTGCCGAAGGAGAATCCAGCCGATGCTCCGGCGGCGCCGGACGAGCGCCTGCAGCCGTCGGGACATGTCTCCGTCGAGGTGGTCCTGAAGAACGAGGCCGTCTTCCTCGGCGTCGCGCTGAAGGGACGCCTCGTCGAGAAGTGCATCCGTCACCAGTACCGTCCGCTCGAGCCCGACCAGCAGGCCGTCTTCGGCGCCGGCCTCCGCGTCTGGTACTACGACGATCTCCTGGGCTTCCTGTTCATCCCCTACCGGCAGATCGCCGAGGTCAAGGTCGGCGCGGAGCTGAGCAACGACCAGCTCGATCGGCTGAAGGCCAAGGTCCAGGAGCGCCGTCTCGCGAAGGAGGCGGCGCGCGAGGGCGCGACGCGGCCCGCCGAGAAGCCGAAGGATGCCGAGTCGAAGGCCCCGGGCGTCGAGGCCGTGCAGGATGCCCTGCTCCGGCGCTTCCCGCCGACGGAGGGATTCACGCCGGAACGCTACGAGCAGATCCAGCGCGCGGCCATCACCGGCGGCGAGACCGTCTCCGCCCGGGAGAAGGACTGGGTCAAGGTCTTCCCCGACTGGCTGAAGGCCTACAAGCAGGCCGCCGCGGCCCCGAATCCCGCCCCGAAGCCCGGCAGCGATGAGCCGCGCCCCGAGGTCGCCGACGAGGGGGCCGAGACGGAACCGGAGGTGAGGACCGACGGCGTGACCATCGGTGTGAAGACGCCGCGGCCGCAGGGCGAGTCCTCCGGCGGCGACGCCGGTCGCGGTCTCCATTGAGCCCGGGCGCGCCCTTGGATCGGATCCCGGTGCCGCGTTAACCTCGTCCATGTCCTTCAAACCATGGGAATCCGTGCCCCTCTGGGGGCCGGTTCTGGCCCCGCTGGGCGGTCTCTACGCCCTCGTCCAGGCCTTTCGCCGCCGGCGCTACGCCCGCAATCCGGACCTCGTCCACCGCTTCGACCTGCCGGTGATCAGCATCGGCAACCTCGTCGTCGGCGGGACCGGGAAGACCCCCTTCGTCGATCTCGTGCTGAAGCAGCTACCGGCGGAGCTCCATCCCTGTCTCGTCCTCGGTCACGGCTACGGCGCCCGCGTGGGGCCCGAGACCGACGCTCTCGACGAGGAGGGCGCGCTCATCCAGCGCCGTCACCCGGAGGCGATCGTCGCGCAGGGCAAGGATCGGGTCGCGGCGGCCGCGCCGCACCTCGACCGGGTCAGCTCGATCATCCTGGACGACGGGGCGCAGCACCTGCGAATCGCCCGCGATCTCGACATCGTCCTCTTCGACGCCGCCGAACTCGCCGGTCCGCGCTTCGTCCTTCCGGCCGGCCCCTGGCGCGAGGAGCTCGAGGCCGCCAAGGGCGCGACCCTCTACGTCCTGACCCGCTGCGACGAGGCCGATCCCCACGACCTCGCTCGGGCCCGCGCCATCCTCAAGGGACGGTTCCCGGGCAAGCCCGTGCTCGAGACGCGGCATGCCGCCACCACGCTCGTCGATTCCGAGGGCCGGGTCGGCGATCCCGACGGTCTGGTCGGGGTCGAGATCGTCCTCGTCTCGGGCATCGCCCGACCGGGGTCCTTCGTCCGCTCGGTCGAGGCGCTCGGCGCCCGCATCGGGCGTCGGCTGGATTTCGGCGACCATCACGATTACGGTTCCGACGACGTCGCCGCGATCGAGGCCCGGCTCGCCGAGCTGCCGGAGGCGCCCCTGGTCACCACCGGCAAGGACGCGCCCAAGCTCGAGAGGCTGCTCTCGCCGGCCGCCCGGGAGCGCCTCCGGATCCTCCACGTCGACATCGAGATCCTGAGCGGACGGGAGGAACTCGAGAGTCGGCTGGCCGCCCTGGTGCCCGCCGCCCCCGTCCCCGGTTAGCGTCAGCGGCGAAGGAGCCAGGACGTGTCCACCAGCGCCAAGCGAACCGCGGAGATCCTCGACGCCATCGGCCGGGCTCGCGTCGCCGTCGTCGGCGACTTCATGGCGGACGTCTATCTCCAGGCCCTGCCGCAGCGCCTGTCCCGCGAGGCTCCGGTCATGGTGGTGCGCTGGCAGGATGAATCGGTGATCCCCGGCGGAGCCGCCAACGCCGTGAACAACCTCTGCGCCCTGGGCGCCGAGGTCCTGCCGATCGGTCTGATCGGCCGCGATCCCGCCGGCGCGATGTTGCGCGAGTTCTTCGCGGCTCAGGGCTGCTCTCTCGAGGGCCTGGTCGAGCAGGATGAGTTCGGCACCGTCACCAAGACCCGCGTGATGGTGGGCGAGGAGGGCCGCAGCAAGCAGCAGGTGCTCCGCATCGACCGGGAGCCCGGCGCGATGCCCTCCGAGGCCCTGCGCCGGGAGGTCCGCCGGAGGATGCTCGCGCTCGCGAGCCGGGTCGATGCCGTGCTGCTCTCCGACTACGGCTACGGCCTGATCGACGGCAGCTCGGCCGACAGCGTGCTGGCCCTGGAGGATCGACCCCTGGTGACCGCCGATTCGCGTTACGCCCTGCGCGAGTTCCGCGGAGTCGATCTCATCACGCCCAACCACAGCGAGGCGGCCGAGATCGTCGGTCACGCCGTGCTCGACGACGACGAGACCCGGCGCGCGGGGCGACTCCTGCGCGAACGGATGGCCGTGGCGAACGTCCTCATCACGCGCGGCAATCGCGGCATGATGCTCGACGACGGCGTCGAGCCGGTCTTCATCGCCGCCAGCGGCTCGCC